>DASTGC010000393.1:0-13955 GCA_035719485.1 Novosphingobium sp. | reverse complement strand
TCGTCGAGAATGGGATGGAGCAGTTCGTCCGCGATGCCCGGATCACGATGATCTACGAGGGCGCCAATGGGGTCCAGGCCATGGACCTGGTCGGTCGCAAGCTCCCGGCCAACATGGGCCGCGCGATTCAAGCGTTCTTTGCCGCGGTCGACAAGGAATGCGCCGAGGCGAAGGCCGATGCCCGGCTGACGGACCTTGCCTGGCGGGTGGAAAAGGCAAATGGTGAGCTTAAGGCTGCCACCATGTGGCTGATGCAGAATGCGATGGCCAAGCCCGATAATGCGGGAGCCGGCGCACACCACTACATGCATATAATGGGTATCGTGGCGCTCGGCCTGATGTGGCTGAAAATGGGCCGCACGGCAGCCGTCGCGCTTGATGCCAGCAGCGGCGACAAGGCCTTCTACGAGGCCAAGCTGACGACCGGGCGCTATTTCGGCGAACGGTTTACGCCTGATGCGGGGTCTCTCAGACGCAAGCTGGAAGCGGGGTCCGAAGCAATGATGGCGCTCCCGGCGGAAGCCTTCGCCACAGCCTGACCGGTCATCCTTCGAACACCTCGTCGGCCAGGCTCATCAGCGCCGCCCACGACTGCCGGTCAGCGCTGGCGTCGTATGCGATGGCGTCGAGCCCGCGGGTGTCGCTACCCGGATCGGTGAAGCCGTGCTTGACGCCGGAATAGGCGTGGAAGTGCCACTGGTATCCGGCGGCGTCGAGTTCTTCCCACAGGGCCACGACGTCTTCGCGTGGGGCGAGGGGATCGGCATCGCCATGGCAGACCAGCACGCGGGGTTTGTGCGGGGCGTCGGCCGAGGCCTTGCGGCGTGTGCGGAAGGTTCCGTGGAAGCTGGCGACAAACGCGAGGTCTTCTCCGGCGCGGGCCAGTTCGATAACCGACTGGCCGCCCATGCAATAGCCGATGGCGGCGAGGGGCAATCCGGTGGCGGCGGGGTACCCGCGCAGCGCAGTTACACCGGCTGTTAGGCGGGCGCGGAAATGATCGAGTTCTGCGGTCAGCGCCTTGGCGAGCGGACCCGCGGCTTCGAAGGATGGCACGGCCTCTCCATAGAAATCCGCGACAAGCGCCACGAATCCGGCCTCGGCCAGCATGCGGGCGCGGCGTTCTATCGGTGGATTGACGTTGACGATGGTCGGGAACACGACGATCCCGGCCCGTGGGGTTCCGCGAGGACGGGCGAGCCAACCCGTCAGCGCGGTGCCCCGGTCCAGATAGTCCACCCGTTCGAGGGCAACTTCGGGCAGGGTCATTCCGGGAGGAAATCCGGGACCGAGAGGTAACGCTCGCCGGTATCGTAGTTGAAGCCGAGCACGCGGCTGCCAGCGGGCAGGTCCTTCAACTTCTGCGATATGGCGGCCAGGGTCGCTCCCGAGCTGATGCCCACCAGCAGTCCTTCCTCACGCGCCGAGCGGCGGGCCCATTCCTTGGCGTCGGCCGGATCGACCTGGATCACACCGTCGATCGCCTGGGTATGCAGGTTGCCCGGGATGAAGCCGGCGCCAATGCCCTGGATCGGATGGGGCCCAGGCTGACCGCCAGAGATCACCGGGGACAGCGTGGGCTCAACGGCATAGGCCTTGAGCCCGGACCAGCTTGCCTTGAGGACTTCCGCGCAGGCGGTGAGGTGGCCGCCGGTGCCGACGCCGGTGATCAGCGCATCGATCGGGCTATCGGCGAAGTCACCGAGGATTTCCTGCGCAGTGGTGCGGGCGTGAACCGCAATGTTGGCGGCATTTTCGAATTGCTGGGGCATCCATGATCCCGGCACCTCAGACAGGATCTCCTTGGCGCGCTCGATCGCGCCCTTCATCCCCTTTTCGCGCGGCGTAAGATCGAAGGTGGCGCCATAGGCGAGCATCAGTCGGCGCCGCTCCAGCGACATCGACTCCGGCATGACGAGGACCAACTTGTAGCCCTTGACGGCGGCCACCATGGCGAGGCCGATGCCGGTGTTGCCGGAGGTCGGCTCGACAATGGTGCCGCCGGGCTTGAGGCTGCCCTCGGCCTCCGCCGCTTCGACCATGGCCAGCGCAATGCGGTCCTTGATAGATCCGCCGGGATTGGCCCTTTCGCACTTCACCCACACCTCGTGCTGCGGAAACAGACGCGAGAGGCGGACGTGCGGGGTATTGCCGATGGTTGCGAGGACCGAATCCGCTTTCATGGCATTGGCTCCTTGATCGAGCAGCAAAGCATCATGTCTTCGCTCGCTCCGAATAGTGGCTGGAAAAACTTCGTGAGCGCCTCAGTTCCGGGAATATCAGCGCCCAGCTTACGGTGATCACTATCGCACCGATGCCGCCGAATACAACCGCTCCAGTCGCGCCCAGGAGCGCCGCCGCGATTCCGGACTGCATTTCGCCGAGCTCATTGGAGGCCGAGATGGCAAGGCCTGAGATCGAGGCGATGCGGCCTCGCATCTCATCGGGTGTGTTGAGCTGGATCAGGGCGCTGCGCACGAAGACAGAAACCATGTCGGCTGCGCCAAGCACAACCAGCATGGCGAGCGAAAGCAGGTAATTGCGCGAAACCCCGAAGACGACCGTGACGATCCCAAAGACGATCACGGCGCCGAGCATCTTCACGCCGACATCGCGCTCGATCGGGCGGACCGAAAGCAGCAGGGCGATGGCTGCCGCGCCCACGGCGGGGGCGGCGCGCATCTGCCCCAGCCCCGCGGGCCCCACCGGATGTCCGTTCCACGTCAGGATATCTCGCGCGTAGACCGGCAGCAGCGCCGTTGCCCCCGCCAGCAGGACGGCAAACAGGTCCAGCGTGATGCAGCCAAGCAGCAGCCGCTCCCGCCGAACATAGGAAAACCCATCGCCAATTTGCCGCAGCGGGTGAACGTCGACGGCCAGCCTCGGCATGGAAAACGGCTTGATCGCAAAGACGCAAACCATCGAGATTGCGAGCAGGACGACCGCGGTCCAATAGGGTGCCGAGGGAGCCGCAGCATAGAGGAACCCGCCGGCGGCCGGACCGGCTACCGTGCCGATCTGCATGGCCATCGAATTAAGGCTTACCGCGCGAGGAACCAGCGCAGCTGGGAGGATGCTGGGCCCGATAGAGGTGATCGCAGGACCAAAGAAGGCCCGCGCGACTCCGCTCAGCGAGGCCAGTGCAAACAGGCTGGGCAGGGTCAGAACCTGCAGCGTGGTGATCACGGCTAGTGCGAGAGCCATCAGCAGGTCCACGCCAATGGCGAAGGCACCGACCTTTCGACGATCGAACCGATCGGCGATCAGCCCGGCAAAGGGAGCGAGAACGAATATCGGCAGGAACTGTACGAGGCCGACGATGCCAAGCTGGAAGGCAGCCTGGCCCGGGCCCATCCCATAGGCCGAGCGCGCCACGTCATAGACCTGCCAACCGAGGACGACGGAGATCGCAGCGGTCGCCACGACTGAGCAGAATCGGGTCAGCCAGAACAGGCGATAGTCTGCGATTTGCAGCGGGGAGCGCGGTTCTTCGGTGGTGCGCGATGCTTCTGTCACCGCCCTGAAATGGCAGCACGCGCTTGGCCTGCCAACTACCGTTTTCGTTCTTGAGCGGAAAGCTTGGCTTGGCCCGCTCCGTGGTCGGAGCGCCTATGGAACTAGCGCCGGGCGCGTAGTCGCGGATTAGGCTGGAGCGCGTCGATCAGGGCGGAGAATTCGTTGGCCCGCACGATCCGCTCGAACTGGAAGCCAGCGCGATCTTCGGTGGTCCAGATCAGGTGCGCCTCGATCCGTCCTACCTGCGGCAGGCGAATCACCAGGCGTTCGCCGCGCCCGAGGCGCGGGACCACGATGCCGTTGTCCTCGTCTGCCCGGGCCATGAAGCCATGCGCCGACAGGTTGACCACGTGCAGATGCACGTCGCCAAGCTGGCGATGTTCGCCGATCACCCGGAAATCTACCGGATGCCGGGTCGACCGACGCAGGTCGGTCACCGATAGTTGCGCACCTGCACCCATTTCCGTCGAGGCTCCCTTCCATATCCGGAACGGCAGCCTTTTGCCGGAAAAACCCCAAAGAAACGTAAATTGCCGGCAATAATCTGCCGGTTGGGTCATCACGCTATATCGGGCGGAGGATGCCGTGCCGCTTCTTGCCAAGGCTGAGCTTGCAATCGCGACCCGGAGTAACCGTGACCACGAGCGCCTGATCGGTGACCGGCGCGTCATCCAGCCGGACCGCGCCTTCGGCGATCTTGCGCTTGGCTTCGCCGTTCGAGGCGGTGAAGCCGATCGCGTTCAGCGCGGCAACCAAGGTCATGCCTTGGCTGGGGATTTCAAGCACGGGCAGATCCCCGCCGAGACCGCCGCCAGCGAAGGTGGCCGCAGCCGTCGCTTCGGCAGCCCGCGCAGCCTCATCGCCCCGGCAGATACGAGTAACCTCGTTCGCCAAGACCACCTTCGCGGCATTGATGTCGCTGCCGCCGAGAGCTTCGAGCCGGGCGATCTCATCGAGCGGCAAGTCCGTGAACAGGCGCAGGAAACGGCCGACGTCGCGATCATCGGTGTTGCGCCAGAATTGCCAGAAATCCCAGGCGGGGAGGGCGTCGTCATTGAGCCAGACGGCACCAGCGGCAGTCTTGCCCATCTTCTTGCCATCGGCCGTGGTCAGCAGTGGGGTTGTCAGGCCGAAGACTTCGATCCCGTCCATCCGCCGGGTCAGTTCCACGCCATTGATGATATTGCCCCACTGGTCCGAGCCACCCATCTGCAGCCGGACTCCGGAGTTTCGACTCAGGTGACGAAAATCGTAGCCCTGCAGGATCATGTAGTTGAATTCGAGGAAGGTCATCGGCTGCTCGCGGTCCAGCCGGAGCTTGACGGAATCGAAGGTAAGCATTCGGTTGACGGTAAAGTGCGTGCCCACTTCCTGAAGCAGCTCGATGTAGCCAAGCTGGCCCAGCCAATCCTGATTGTTGACCATGACAGCATCGGTCGGCCCATCTCCGAAAGACAGCAGGCGGGTGAAGATGGTGCGGATCGAGGCGATATTCGCATCGATGGTCTCGTCCGAAAGCATCTTGCGGCTTTCGTCGCGCCCGGTTGGATCCCCGATCCGGGTGGTGCCGCCGCCCATCAGGACCACAGGCTTGTGGCCCGCCTGCTGAAGCCGGCGCAGCATCATGATCTGGACGAGACTTCCGACGTGCAGCGATGGCGCCGTTGCATCGAACCCGATATAGCCGGAAATCACCTGCTTGCCCGCTAGCTCGTCGAGACCGACAGGATCGGTAAGCTGGTGAATGTAGCCGCGCTGGTCCAGCAGGCGCAGGAGGTCCGAATGGTATTGGGTCATGGTGGTTCCCGAGTGGAGCGGGGCGGTTAGCATGGAGTGTTCCGATTGGAAACGCTGAGGCTGCTGCCGCACCCGGATCACCCCCCTGCTGAGGTGACCGTCGTTTCCGCTGCGATCATCGGCCTGGACCGCCACTGGCTTCGCGTGCGCTGGCGGGTTGAGGGCGCGGGGCAAGTGTTGATTCCGCCATTCGCCGGCAAGTCGCGTGCCGATGGCCTGTGGCAGCGCACTTGTTTCGAGCTGTTTCTGCGTGAGCCCGATAGCTCGGCCTACGTCGAGCTGAACCTATCGCCCTCTGAAGAGTGGGCAGCCTATGACTTCACGGGCTACCGAGAGGGCATGACGAACCGGGCCCTGCCGCGTCCGCCCGACTGCACGCTACGCCGTGGCCGCAACATGCTGTTGTTCGACGGCACGGTGCCCATGGCGGGATTGCCGGCGCTTCCCTGGCAGCTGGGGATCAGCGCGGTGATCGAGGAAGCTGGCGGGGTAAAGTCGCTATGGGCGCTCCGGCATGCGCCGGGCAAGGCGGATTTCCATACGGCGACTTGCTTCGCGGCGCGGCTTGCGGCACCCGGAACGGCATGAAGTTCGGTATCGATCGCCTGCTGGCGGACCCCATTTTGCGCGCACCGCTGGCTGGCAAGCGCGTGGCACTCGTCGCCCATCCCGCCTCGGTGACGGCGGGGCTGGTCCATTCGCTCGACGCGCTCGCGGATTGCCCGGATATCCGCCTCAGCGCCGCCTTCGGTCCGCAGCACGGTCTTAAGGGTGACAAGCAGGACAACATGGTCGAGACTGCGGATGAGATCGATCCGCATTACGGTATCCCGATCTTCAGCCTCTATGGCGAGGTGCGTCGCCCGTCCGCGCGGATGATGGAAAGTGCCGACGTATTCCTGTTCGATCTGCAGGACCTCGGCTGCCGCATCTACACCTTCGTGACGACGCTGCTCTACCTGCTGGAAGAGGCGGCGAAGGCGGGCAAGAGCGTGTGGGTTCTGGACCGGCCCAATCCCGCGGGACGGCCCGTCGAGGGAACCACGCTGCTGCCGGGGCAGGAAAGCTTCGTCGGCGCCGGGCCGATGCCGATGCGTCATGGCCTGACACTGGGCGAGATGGGACACTGGTTCGTCGGGCACTTTGGGATGGACGTGGACTACCGGGTGATCGCCATGGAGGGCTGGCAGCCGGAGACGGGGCCCGGGTTCGGTTGGCCGGAGAGCCGGATCTGGGTGAATCCCAGCCCCAATGCGGCCAATCTCAACATGGCTCGCGCCTATGCCGGAACGGTGATGCTCGAAGGCACGACCCTGTCGGAAGGTAGGGGGACGACGCGGCCGCTCGAGGTCCTGTTCGGCGCGCCCGACGTGGATGCGAAGGCGGTTCTGAGTGAAATGAGCCGGCTAGCGCCGCTCTGGCTGAACGGTTGCGCAATCCGCGAATGCTGGTTCGAGCCCACATTCCACAAGCATGCGGGAGCCCTGTGCTCGGCCCTGATGATTCACGCCGATGGCGCGTTCTATGACCATAATGCCTTCCGCCCCTGGCGGCTTCAGGCCTTGGCCTTCAAGGCGATCCGCAATCTCCAGCCCGATTATCCGCTGTGGCGCGATTTCCCCTACGAGTACGAGTTCGACCGGCTCGCCATCGACGTGATCAACGGCGGACCGGCGCTGCGCCAGTGGGTTGACGACCGCGCCGCCCATGCCGCCGATCTCGATGCGATAGCGCAGCCCGATGAGCGGCGGTGGCTCGAGGAAACGCGCGAGCTGCGGCTTTACTGAAGCACGGCCAGTGTCGCGGTGTCGCCGATAAGATAGCCTGTCATCGATAGGGCGCCGTCAAGCGTGTCGTTGAAGATACTGACTTCGTCCCCTGGCAGGCGCGCGCCTGCCACATAGAGCAGCGGGAGGTAATGCTCGGCCGAATTGACCGAGCGGGCTACGACCTCGTCTTCGGCGTCGAGCCGAAGCAGGGTGGCCACGTCGCCGGCAAGCATGGCGACGTTGATCCGCTCGCGGAAGGCCTCTGCCCACTCGGGCCGGGTGCCCATGCTTTGCCGCCACAGCGCCAGATTGTGGATGACATTGCCGCTGCCCACGATCATCACCCCTTCGTCGCGGAGCGGAGCCAGGGCGCGGCCCAGCTCGAGGTGCTGCGCAACGCTCAGGCTGCGGTCTAGGCTCATCGCAACGGTGGGCAAGTGTGCGCCGGGGAACAGCAGGTCGAGCACGCCCCAGACCCCGTGGTCATAACCCCAGTCTCCATCCGCAACCACGCGCCCCGTCCCGGCAAGCTCCGTTACCCGATCGACCAGCCAGTGCGGGCTCACCGCCGGATAACGCCAGTCGAACAGCTCCTGGGGAAAGCCGCGAAAGTCGTGGATCGTGCGCGGCTCACCGGTTGCTGTGACATGGGTGCGGCCTCGCGTCTCCCAGTGGGCGGTTATGCACAGGATCGCGGCGGGGCGCGCGAGCTTCTCGCCGAGTGCAGCGAGGTAACGGCGTTCCGGATTTTCCGTGATTGCGGTCATCGGCGAGCCGTGACCGACGAAGAGCACGTTCTGGCGCAAAGCCGTCATCAGCCGCGCTTGCGGGTCAGTTCGCGCATGGCGCTTTCCAATCCGCTCAGGGTCAGGGGATACATGCGGTCGTTCATCACCTGGCGAATGATCTGTGTTGATTCCGAATGGTTCCAGCGGTTCTCGGGGATCGGATTGAGCCAGACGGCCGCCGGATAGGTATTGGCTACCCGCTGCAGCCACAGCGATCCGGGCTCCTCGTTGTGGTGGTCGATCGCGCCGCCACGCATGGTAATCTCCCATGGGCTCATCGCGGCATCGCCGACAAAGACTACCTTGTAGTCGTGACCGTACTTGTGGAGCACGTCCCAGGTCTTCTCGCGTTGGTTGAAGCGCATCTGGTTGTCCTTCCACAGGTGCTCGTAGAGACAATTGTGGAAGTAGAAGAACTCAAGGTTCTTGAACTCGCTGGTGGCGGCGCTGAACAGTTCCTCGACCAGCTTGATGTGCGGGTCCATCGAGCCGCCGACGTCAAGGAACAGGAGGACCTTGACCGCATTGTGCCGCTCGGGTCGCATGCGGATATCGAGCCAGCCCTGCTTGGCCGTGCCGCGGATCGTGGCATCCAGGTCCAGCTCGTCGGCTGCCCCTTCCCGGGCGAAGCGCCGCAGCCGCCGCAGGGCGATCTTGATGTTGCGGGTGCCCAGCTCCCGGTTGCTGTCGAGATTTTTGAACTCGCGCTGCTCCCACACCTTGATAGCACGCTTGTTCTTGGATTCACCGCCGATCCGCACGCCTTCGGGATTGTAACCGCTGTTGCCGAACGGGCTGGTGCCGCCCGTGCCGATCCACTTGTTGCCCCCCTGGTGACGGCCCTTCTGCTCCTCCAGACGCTTCTTCAGCGTTTCCATGATTTCTTCCCACGAGCCGAGGGCCTTGACCTTCTCCATTTCTTCCGGGGTGAGGAACTTCTCGGCGACCGCTTTCAGCCATTCCTCCGGCAGCTCGAACTGCTGCTGGCCATAGTCACTGAACACGCCCTTGAAGACCTTGGAGAAGACCTGGTCAAACCGGTCGATCAGGCCCTCGTCCTTCACGTAGGTGGCGCGGGAGAGGTAGTAGAAGGCTTCGGGAGTCTGCTCGATCACCTGTCGATCCAGCGCCTCGAGCAGGACCAGATGCTCCTTCAGGCTGGCCTTGATGCCCGCGGCGCGCAGTTCGTCGAGGAAATTGAGGAGCATCGGATCAGGCTTTCGCGTCGGGCGAGGTGGTCGGCGGGGGTGGTTGGCGGGCGAATGCGGGGAGCGCTGGATCGATCGTGGCCCAGGCGGGGGCATCGTCGGTCCAGATGACTGCCTGGGGCGCGAGGCCGTGGCCGGGTTCGAGGATACCAAGGCGCAGGGTCATGAACTGAGGGCGGGCCGAGCTTTGCGCATAGACCGGGTTGCCGCAGTGCTCGCAGCGCCAGTGAGTCAGCGTGTTGCCCGAGCCTGCCAGCCACTGGGCCGAGACGAGGGGGCCTGCGATCGTCACCTCGGCGGTGTGGAACATGGCATTATTGGTGGCCCCGCCGCCGGCGAGTTGCTGGCATTGGCGACACCAGCACTGGCGCACCGCAGCGGGTTCACCTGCGATCGTTACGGTCACGGCGCCGCACGAGCATTTTCCGGTATAGGTCATGGCATTACTCCGCGCATTGCGCGACCGGCGTCAGCCTTAGCTGGTCCGCCGCGCCATGAAGGCGAGGCGTTCGAACATCATGATGTCCTGCTCGTTCTTGAGCAGGGCGCCGTGGAGTGGCGGGATGGCCTTGGTCGGATCCTGTGACTGCAGCACGTCGAGCGGCATATCCTCGTTGAGGAGGAGCTTGAGCCAGTCCAGCAGCTCGGAGGTGGAGGGCTTCTTCTTCAGGCCGGGCACCTCGCGGATTTCGTAGAAGATCTCCATCGCCTTGGCCACGAGGACCTTCTGGATGCCCGGAAAGTGCACGTCGATGATGGACTGCATGGTCTCGCGGTCGGGGAACTTGATGTAGTGGAAAAAGCAGCGGCGCAGGAAAGCGTCGGGCAGATCCTTCTCGTTGTTCGAGGTTATGACGACGATCGGGCGCTCCTTGGCCTCGATCCGCTCGCCAGTCTCGTAGACATCGAAGCTCATGCGGTCGAGCTCCTGAAGAAGGTCGTTGGGGAACTCGATATCCGCCTTGTCGATCTCGTCGATCAGAAGGACGGGGAGCTGCGGGGAGGTGAATGCCTCCCACAGCTTGCCCTGCTTGATGTAGTTGCGGATGTCGTGGACCCGCTCGTCGCCAAGCTGGCCGTCGCGCAGGCGGGCAACGGCGTCGTACTCGTAGAGGCCCTGCTGCGCCTTGGTGGTGGACTTGATATTCCATTCGATCAGCGGGGCGCCGGTCGCCTTGGCGATCTCGTGCGCCAGAACGGTCTTGCCGGTGCCCGGCTCACCCTTCACGAGCAGGGGGCGGCGCAGCAGCACGGCGGCATTGACGGCGACCTTGAGGTCATCGGTCGCGACATAGTTCTGGGTACCTTCAAAACGCTGCATCGGTGGTCCTTCGGTGTTTCAATCCCGGTGTCTGGGCCAAGGCTAGGGGGCACGGGGGCCTGCGGCAAGCGGGTTTGTATTCCGCGCGAGTAATGGCACACTCTAATGAAAATCAACTGGTGGAGAGCGAAATGGAGACGGGACTGGGCGGCAAGGCGGTGCTTGTCACGGGCGCAACGACCAACATCGGGCGCGGTATCGCCCGCGCTTTCGCAATGGAAGGGGCGCGGGTGGCAATCGCCGGGCGCGATGTCGAGGCTGGTGCGGTGGTGGTCGAGGAAGCGCTGAAGGCCGGGGCAGCCGACGCCGTTTTCCTGGGCGCCGATCTGCTGGAACCCGGGGCCGCAGCGGAGATGGTCTCGGAAGCGCGCGGGCGGTTCGGCGAGATCGACGTGCTGGTCAACAATCTTGGCGGGAGCGCCGCGATCAGCGAATTCGCCAAGAGCGAAGAAGCGCAGTGGCGCTATGACCTCGACATCAACGTGATGACCACGCTGCGGGTGACCCGCGCGGCGTTGCCCGGCATGATCGCGCGCGGCGGGGGCGGGCGGATCATCAACATCGCCTCGACGGCGGGACTGGTGGGCGAACCGTACCTGGCCACCTATGCCGCCGGCAAGGCGGCGATGTTCGGTTTCACGATCACGCTCGCCTGCGAACTGGGGCGCCACTCGATAACGGTGAACGCCATTGCTCCTTACGGCACCATGCCCTCCGATCCGACCGAACAGGCCAGCAGCGGCAGCCGCTTCCACCCGGAAACCGGCATATTCGCCAACCCCAAACCCGGCACGGCGGAGCTGTTGCAGACCATCCCACGCGCCACGATCTTGCCCCGGGTCATGGCCTACACCGACGAAATTGGCGGCGCGGCGGTGTATCTTGCCAGCCAGCAGGCGGCGTTCATAACCGGCGAGACGATCGTGGTGGATGGCGGGGTGCGGCTGGGCTGGCGGCATCCGGATTTGCGCCAGGCCTGACCAGCAAATCTTGGACGCAAGCGGCACAAGGTTACACAGGTGTAACCCTGCACTACCAGCAGCTGATTCTGAATCAATGGCTTGCCGTCAGGTGCATGGGTGACACCTGTGTAGGGTGTTTTCCACTGCGCTCGACGCGAAGGTCGCGTACGTTGATGTCAAAGAGCCACTGGCGATGTGCCAGAACCGGACGATGTAGGAAAGCGAGCCTCGAACGTCCTTACGCGTCGATCAGTTCGCGGTCGATCTCGCCGGCGCGGTTCTGGATGAACATGAAGCGCTGGGCCGGATCGCGGCCCATCAGCCGATCCACCAAGTCCTTCACGGCAAAGCGCTGTTCGTGCTGTTCGGGCAGGGTGATGCGCAAGAGCCCGCGGCTGGCCGGGGACATGGTGGTCTCGCGCAATTGCTGCGGGTTCATCTCGCCAAGACCCTTGAATCGCGAGACCTCGACCTTCTTGCCCTTGAACATGGTGGCCTCAAGCTCGGCTCGGTGCACATCGTCGCGGGCGTAGGCCGAGCTCGAGCCGCTGGTCAGGCGGTAGAGCGGGGGCTGGGCCAGGTAGAGGTGACCGCGGCGGACGACCTCCGGCATTTCCTGGAAGAAGAAGGTCATCAGCAGAGTGGCGATGTGGGCACCGTCCACGTCCGCATCGGTCATGATGATGATGCGGTCGTAGCGAAGGTTGTCCGGGTTGCAGTCCTTGCGGGAGCCGCAGCCGAGGGCGAGGATCAGGTCGGCGATTTCCGAGTTGGCGCGGATTTTGTCGGCCGTGGCGCTGGCGACGTTGAGGATCTTGCCGCGGATCGGCAGGATCGCCTGGGTCTTGCGATCGCGCGCCTGCTTGGCGCTACCGCCGGCGCTGTCACCTTCGACAATGAACAGCTCGGTTTCGCCCGAGCCTTCGCCCGAGCAGTCGGTCAACTTGCCGGGCAGGCGCAGCTTGCGGGCGTTCGTGGCGGTCTTGCGCTTGACCTCGCGTTCCGCCTTGCGCCGGAGCCGCTCGTCCATCCGCTCCATGACGTGGCCGAGCAGCGCCTTGCCCCGTTCCATGTTGTCGGTGAGGAAGTGATCGAAGTGGTCGCGCAGGGCGTTTTCGACGAGGCGCGCGGCCTCGGGGCTGGTCAGGCGGTCCTTGGTCTGACTCTGGAACTGGGGATCGCGGATGAACACCGAGAGCATGATCTCGCTGCCGGTAATCACATCTTCCGGCGCGATGTCCCTGGCCTTCTTCTGGCCGGTAAGTTCGCCGAAAGCGCGTATCCCCTTGGTAAGCGCGGCCCGGAGGCCCTGTTCGTGGGTTCCGCCGTCCGGTGTGGGGATGGTGTTGCAGTACCAGGAGTAGGATCCGTCGGACCAGAGCGGCCAGGCGATGGCCCATTCCACCCGGCCCTGGTCCTCGCCCCGCTCGTTCAGCGGAAAATCCTGCGAGCCGCGGAAGAACTGGGCGGTCACGCACTCGCGTTCGCCGAGCTGCTCGGTCAGGTGATCGGCGAGGCCGCCGGGGAACTGGAACACCGCCTCTGCCGGGACGTCCTCGCTGGCGAGGCTGGGGGTGCATTTCCAGCGGATTTCGACCCCGGCGAAGAGGTAGGCTTTCGATCGCACCAGCCGGAACAGCCGGGCCGGCTTGAACCGGGCCTCGGCCCCGAAGATTTCGGGGTCGGGTATGAAGGTAACCTGGGTGCCACGGCGATTGGGGGCGTTGCCGATCTTCTGTAGTGGGCCGGTGGGCGCGCCACGGGAAAACTCCTGCGCGTAGAGTTCCTTGTTGCGGGCAACCTCGACGCGGGTGAGAGTGGACAGGGCATTGACCACGGAAACGCCGACGCCGTGAAGGCCGCCCGAAGTGGCATAGGCCTTGCCGGAAAACTTGCCGCCCGAATGCAGCGTGGTGAGGATCACCTCAAGGGCCGATTTGCCGGGGAACTTGGGGTGCTCGTCAACCGGGATACCCCGGCCATTATCGGAAATGGTCAGCCGACCGGCGCTGCCCGGTTCCTCCTCGAGCGTGACCTCGATTCGATTGGCGTGGCCGGCGACCGCCTCGTCCATGGCGTTGTCGAGCACTTCGGCGGCGAGATGATGGAGCGCCCGCTCGTCGATCCCGCCGATGTACATGCCGGGCCGACGGCGTACCGGCTCCAGCCCTTCCAGCACCTCGATCGCGGACCCGTCATAGGCCTCGCCGGTTGCGGCCGGGAGTTTGTCGAAGAGATCGTCGGACATGGGCGGTGTTTATGGGAGAAGGGGATTCCGGGCACAAGGCGGGGCCAGGGGTTATCGTCAGCTGCGGGACAACTGGCGAACCTGTCAATCCCGGAACCGCGCAGGGGCGGGGCTGACCACGGTCACCCCGCCCGGGCGGACCTCGTTAACCTCGAAGGCACGCTGGACCAGCCCGCCATCAACGAAGCGGAACGGGCCATCCAGTCCGAGGAATCCACCGCGATCCCCGATGCGCTCCATCGGAAAGGCGGTGCCCGGTTTCCACTCCCGCGCGACCCGCAGGGTAAGGAGCACGGCATCGTAGCCGAGTGTGGCAAGTCGGTAGGGCTGCGCTCCGAAGCGGGAC
>DASTGC010000392.1:0-6397 GCA_035719485.1 Novosphingobium sp. | reverse complement strand
CCGGCGCCGCCTGCCATTCGGCAAAGGCGGCACGGTGCCGGTCCTGGGCGCACTCCAGCAGGGCCTGATTTGCGATCAGGGCCTGGATTTCGGGCGCGACGTGCATGGCAGACCTCCCCGGCCGCCCGCCTCAGCGGTGGGTTGTGTCGTAGAGGAAGGTCATCACGATGATCCACGAATCATCGGCAAACATCAGGCCCTTGTGGATCAGGCTGCCGAACACGCCGGTGGCGGCGGAAAGGTCGGGCAGGCTGGTTACGTCGATCTTGGGCAGGTTCATCATGGGTCCCCTTGCTGGCGTGCGGGCACCCTGCCCCGCACGCCAGCAAGGGTGGCGGCAGGCGCGCGGCGACTGAAATTAAAACCTTGTAACCGCCCTAGCGCGGCGCCCTGACGAGGACGACAAGTCCCACGTTTTCCGACACTTGCTCGCCCGAGTGCAGCGTCTTTCGCACGGCATCGGCCCGCGCGCGCAGCAACACCGCCTCGGGCACGCCTGGCTCGTGGACTACAAGATCCGCCGAGCCAAGCAGCCGCGATTGGCGCAAGGTCAGGTCGTCGGGATCGGCGCTGCCCAGCGCGATCTCGACAAGGCCCGCGACCTGCCCCGACGCCGGGTCGGCCAGCCACTGTTCCAGCCGCCCGGCGCTGTCCGCGTCCAACGGATCGAGCATCCCGCCCGCCGCGAGGGCTGCGTCCAGCGCGCGCCGGCGCTCGCCGGCATCGGGAAAGCGGCTGCGCAGGGCCGCGCGGAGCCGCCCCAGTCCTTCGGCCAGTGCCTCCAACCCCGGCGGCAGCAGCGCTTCGAGGCGCAGCCGCAGGGCCTTGGCGAGCCCGGCAGAGACCCCGCCCGTGCCCACGGCAACCAGAATCGGTCCGCGCTCCAGCAGGCTGGGAACAGTGAAATCGCAAAGGGTGGGCCGGTCTACCACGTTGACCAGCAGCCCGGCACAGCGGGCGCGGATCGCATCCGCCTCGGCTGAGCGATCATCCGCGTGCGCGATGAAGGCCAGCCGCGCGCCAGAGTCGATTCCCTCCTGCAGGTCTGACACGACCCGCCCACCCGCGCGCTCGACCAGCCGCCGCTTGGCCTCGGCCGCCTCGCCCTCGCCCAGCACGATGACCGGCTGGCCGGCGACGCGGTGGTAAAGGGGAAGACTGTCCATCAGTCGAGCCAGTCGGGCACGTGCTCAGCTGCCAGGATCGTCGCCGGCTCAATCCGGTCGGCAACAAGGGCCCAACGGTCGCCATCGACCATTACCTCGGGCACCAGCGAGCGGGAATTGTAGGTGTTGGCCATGGTCGCACCATAGGCTCCCGCGGTGCGGAACACGGCGAGATCGCCCGGCCCCACGGCATCGATCTCGCGGCCCATGGCGAAAGTATCCGAAGTTTCGCAGATCGGGCCGACGATATTGGCGAGGATTTTCGCCCCGTTCGGCTCTACCGCAAGGAAATCGTGCCACGCATCGTAGAGCGCAGGTCGCGCAAGGTCGTTCATCGCCGCATCGACCACCACGAATGGCGCGCTCACCCCTTCCTTGACCCGGACCACCCGGGTGACGAGCACCCCGGAATTGCCTGATATCACCCGCCCCGGCTCAAACATCAGGGTCACGCCCCAATCGGCCGTTACCCGCGCGACCATCGCGCCGTATTCCACCGGGCTCGGGAACACGTCCCCGGCCTTGTAGGGCACGCCCACCCCGCCGCCGAGATCCATGTGGGTGATCGCATCGCCGCCGGCGCGGATTTCGCGCATCAGCCCGCCCATGCGGCTGAACGCCGCCTCAAGCGGAGCTAGGCTCTGCAACTGGCTGCCGATGTGGACCGCAAGACCCCGCATGGCCACACCAGGTAAAGCCGCAAGGCGCGCGTACATGCCAGCTGCCCGATCAAATGGCACCCCGAACTTGTTTTCAGCCTTGCCGGTCGAAATCTTGCCATGCGTTCCGGCATCGACATCGGGATTGACCCGCAGGGCCGCGCTGGCGCGCTTGCCCATGGCCGCGGCGATCTGGGCCAACTCGATGCCCTCTTCCTCGCTCTCGAGGTTGAACTGGCCAATCCCGGCCTCGAGCGCACGGCGCATCTCTGCCTGCGTCTTGCCGACCCCGGAGAAGACAATCGCTTCCGGCGCCATTCCCGCGGCGAGGGCCCGGTCCATCTCTCCGGCCGAGACCACGTCCGCCCCCAGGCCTTCGCGCGCGAGGACCCGCAGCACCGCGACATTGGGGTTGGACTTGACCGCGAACGCGACGTGCTTGCTCGGGAGGGCGGCAAGGCCCTCGAGGAAGACCCGCGCATGGCGGGTCAGCGTGGCGCGCGAATAAACATAGACCGGAGTGCCAACCTTGGCCGCAATAGCGGGAAGCGGCACGTCCTCGGCATGCAGCACGCCTTGCCTGTATTCGAAGTGGTCCATTGTCCGTCCTGTGGTGTGCGCCTTGGAGCGCAGGGCCGCTATTGCGGCGGCAAGTCGAAGGGATCGTCCTGGCGCGGCTCGGAGCGGCTGCGCAGTTCGACGCTACGCTCAGGCGAGGCCTGGGGCGTGGGCACCAGCAGATCGCTCGGCTTGGGCCGGTCTCCCCGGCCGAGCGGAGCCACCGGCAGCTCGTGACCCGCGCGCGGCTTCAGCTCCGCCGTCTGCCCGCACGAGGCCAGCGCCGCCAGGGCGGCAAGCAGGGCAAGAGGGGCAAGCTGGCGCATATCGTTGCCTTCCGGTGGATCAGCCGAGGCCCAGCGCCACGCGCGCTTCAGCCACGCGCTGCCTTACCTGCTCCGGCGCCGTTCCGCCATGGCTGCAACGCGCGGCAACAGACGCCTCGACCGAAAGTGCCGCGAAGACTTCTGGACCGATCCGCCCGTCAATCGCCTGGAGATCGGCCAGCGGCAACTGGTCCAGCGCCACACCCCGGCTCTCGGCAAGCTTGACCGCCGAGCCGGTGATGTGGTGCGCCTCGCGAAATGGGATGTTGGCCTGGCGGACCAGCCAGTCGGCCAGGTCGGTGGCCGTGGCATAGCCCAGCTCGGCCGCCGCACGCATCCGGTCGGTCCGGAACTCGGTAGCCTCGACCATCCCGGTCATCGCGGCCAGACACAGCGTCAGCAGCCCGGCAGCCTCGAACACCGGCGGTTTGTCGTCCTGCATGTCCTTGGAATAGGCCAGCGGCAGACCTTTCATCGTGATCATCAGCGCCGTCAGGCAACCAACGATCCGCCCGGCGTGGCCGCGCACCAGCTCGGCGGCATCGGGGTTCTTCTTCTGCGGCATGATCGAGCTGCCGGTAGACAGCGCATCGGGCAGGCGCACGAAGCCGAACGGCTGGCTCGCCCAGATGATGAACTCCTCGGCGAGGCGCGAGAGGTGCAGCGCGGCCTGGGCGGCGCTCATCAGGTAATCCAACGCGAAGTCCCGGTCGGAGACGGCATCGAGGCTGTTGGCGGTCGGCCCGTCGAAACCGAGGTCGGTCGCCGTCGCATTGCGGTCGATCGGAAAGCCGGTGCCGGCCAGCGCCGCCGAGCCCAGCGGAGAGCGGTTCATCCGCCTACGCGCATCGGCAAAGCGCGAACGGTCGCGCGCGGTCATCTCGTAATAGGCCATCAGGTGATGCCCGAGCGTGACCGGCTGCGCCGTCTGCAGATGGGTAAATCCCGGCATGATGCTGCCGGCATGCTCGCCCGCGCGAGTGACCAGCGCCACCTGCAGTGCCTTCAGCCCATCATCGGCCTGCTCACAGGCGTCGCGCACCCAGAGGCGGAAATCGGTCGCCACCTGGTCGTTGCGGCTGCGCGCGGTGTGCAGCCGACCGGCGGCCGGGCCGATCAGCTCGGCCAGCCGGCTTTCGGTGGTCATGTGGATGTCCTCGAGATCCCAGTTCTCGGGAACGCCGGACGCCTCGTATTCCGCGGCGACCCGGTCCAGCCCGTCCGCGATCGCAGCGGCATCCCGGGCCGAGACGATGCCCTGCCGACCGAGCATGGCGACGTGGGCCTTGGAAGCAGCGATGTCCTGTCGCCAGAGCGCCTTGTCGAAGGGGATCGAGGCATTTATCTCGCGCATGATCGCCGAGGGCCCTTCGGCGAACCGTCCGCCCCACATCTGGTTGGAGCTCGTCTTGCTGTCGTCCCGCTCGCTCAAGCTCGTCGTCCTTGGCTGCTGCCTCTTGGCGTGGGGGTGCGATAGGCAAGGCGGCGCAGGTTCGCAAGGCGGCACGTCCGCAACGCTCGCGCCATCAGGCTCCGCCGAACCGGCTGGTCCGGTCAAGGGGATTGACCGCAGCCACAAGGGCAGCCTTGCCCCGACCATGACCCTGGCCGACCCGGCGGGCCGCAAGCTGGCCCTCGCCAGCCTGGCCGGAAAGGCCTTCCTCGTGAACTTGTGGGCGACATGGTGCGCTCCATGCGTGACCGAATTGCCCACGCTGGAGAAGCTTTCCGCCAGCGGCCGGATCAGGGTGGTCACCGTGTCGCAGGATTCGGGCGAGCCGGCCAAGGTCGGCCAGTTCCTCAAGGACAAGGGGCTGGCGCGGCTGGAGCCGTGGCTCGATCCTGAGAATGACCTCTCGTTCCACTATGCCACCGGAACCCTGCCGACTACCGTGCTCTACGACAGCCAGGGCCGCGAAGTCTGGCGCTACATTGGCGAGCACGACTGGGCGAGCGCCGATACCGCCGCCCTCCTCGCCGAGGCGCGCTGAACCTCCCGCCGAGGCTCGGTGCGCGGGTTGATGCCAGGATCTGTGCTCAGCCCATGGGCCTGACGTTCACGGGCACGTTCGACATCAGGGGTTGCCCGGAGTAGCGCTCGTAGACCCGGTCGTTCCACAACAGGCGGTTGGTGGGCGCGCCGATCTCGCGGACCTGGCTGTCGAGCTCCGGCTTGTCGCCGAACAGGTGCGCCATCGAGATCGTGCCCGGCCGCAGCGCCGCGTCGGCCATCGCCACCGCCGGGATCGCCGCGCGCGACGAACTCAGCCGGACGAGATCGCCATCGGCGATGCCCAGCCGCGCCATGTCGGCCGGGTGCATGAATGCCGGGTTGCCGGGCTTGCCGCGATCGATCGCCGGATGCTGGAGCGACGAATTGACCTGGTGCTGGCGGCGGCACAACAGCCGGAACGGATAGCCCTCGGCCAGTTCGCCGGCGACGTCGACGGTCGCGAAAGCCTCGGCGATGTCGCGCATCATCAGCGGGTTGCCGAGGTCGAATTTCTCGGTCCAGCCCTCGTCCTTCGGCTGGACCAGCACCGGCGGATCGGGTGGGAACAGCGCGCCCGACGGGTGGCGCTTCACTTCATCGAGCGGAACCCGCGCGCGCCCGGCCATCATCGCCAGGATGTCCTCGGTGGTCGGCGGGTGGGTCATGTCGATCGCCGGCCACTGCCGCCCCGGCTTGGGCGGCGGCGAGCTGTGGAACGTGTGGTTGGGATTGAGCCGCAGTTGCAGCCCCAGCTTCTGCGCCAGCCGGTAGTAAAGCTCCCACTCCTCGATCACTTCCGAACCCTCGGGCGGGTCCACCAGCACCGGCGCGTACTGCGCATAGGCGGCCGCCATGCCCATGTGCGCGTTGGCATAGACGTTGGGCGGATGATCGCCGCGCATCGCCACGGTCTCGAGCTGCATCTTCGGGGCGATGTTGTAGTGCGCGCGCCGCGCCGTCGAAGTCATGTGGATATCGGTGGTGACCAGCAGGTCGAGCGATTCGAGCGCTTCGAGCATCTGCAGCTGGTCGGTGACGGCGGCGCCCGGATTGCCGCCGACCACGAACAAGGCACGGACCTGGCCTTCGCCGGGGGTGAGGATCTCCTCGGCCATCGCCGAAGTCGGCAATCCGCCCAGCGTTTCGGTGAAGCCCCGGAAGCGCAGCTTGCGCCCATAGCCGAAAGCCTGGATCGGCCCTTGCGCCTGCGCCTTGAAGGTGGGCGCGCCGATCAGCGTTCCCGGCGTGACCACCGCTTCGCCTGCGCGCAGGTAATGGCCGCAAAGCGTGTCGAGCGCCAGCACCAGGTATTCGAACACCGTGCCCTGCGCCGTGCCCATGCTCGGCCCGGTCCCGGCGATCGCGTAGCCGCGCCGGGCCTGCGCGAACATGCGCGCAGCCGCGATCAGGTCGGCGGCGGCGATATCGGCGCGCGCGGCGACCCGTTCGGGGGTGAACGGTTCGACCGCGGCGCGCAACGCTTCCAGCCCGTCGACGTTTTCCGCGACGAAGACGTGGTCGTGGAGGTCTTCGGCAAGGATGACGCGGATCATCCCGGCCAGGATCGCGACATCGTGCCCGGGGCGCGGCTGGATATGCAGCGTCGATCGCCGTGCGGTTTCATGCGCGCGCGGATCGATGGTGATGATCTTCGTGCCGCTTGCCAGCCGGTCGCGGATATAGGCCTGGGGCGAA
>DASTGC010000391.1:0-3684 GCA_035719485.1 Novosphingobium sp. | reverse complement strand
GGCTGGCTCTATGAGCTGGCCGGCAAAGAGGGCCTCGACGTCGATGCCCTGCTCCCCCCCGGCGAGCGGCTCGAGGCGATGGACAGCGCCCGCGGAATGCGGCGACTGGCGGTGCTCGCGCCCGACGGAAGCGTCGAGGTCGCCCTTTACCTGACTCGCCGGGGCGAACTGCCGAAGCGCGACTGGGTGGCCAGCCAGATCGGCACGGCTGCCGCCGGTTCGGAGCTGCTCGCCGGCCGCCCTTCGAAGCCCCGGGCTGACCGGGGACCGATCATCTGTGTCTGCCTGGGCGTGGGTGCCAGGGCCATCCACTCCGCGGCCCGTGCCGGCGCAACCACGCTGGCCGAGATCGGAAGCGCCACGGGTGCGGGCACCAACTGCGGGTCCTGCCGACCCGCCATAGCCCGGATGGTCGAGGCCAGGCTCACGCAAATGACGGAGGCAGCCGAATGACTGTGAAGGCTGATCGCGGCGATGGCATCGAGTTCCCCGCCGGATTGGTTTGGCTGGTAGGTGCCGGTCCGGGCGATCCCGACCTGCTCACCCGCAAGGCAGAGCGCCTGATCCGCGGTGCAACCGTGGTCTTCCACGATGCGCTCGTCGGGCGCGGCGTGCTTCGCCTGATCCCTCCGGCAACCCGGCGCGTCTATGTCGGCAAGCGTTCGGGCCGGCACTCACAGGATCAGGCGACCATAGACCGGTTGCTCATCACTGCCGCGCTCGCGGGGGAGCGCGTCGTCCGGCTCAAGGGCGGCGACCCGGCGATCTTCGGCCGCGCCACGGAAGAGCTCGCAGCCTGCCGCGCGGCTGGCGTGCCGGTCGCCATCTGCCCCGGTATCACGGCCGCCAGCGCCGCCGCCGCCGGGCTTGGACGCTCGCTCACTCTGCGTGGCCTCTCACGCAAGCTGGTCTTCGTCACCGCCCACACTCAGGGGGATGAGCCACTGCTGCTTGACTGGAGGTCGCTTGCCGATCCGGCCGCCACTCTCGCCATCTATATGGGCAAGAGCGCCGCCGATGCCATCGCCCGAAACCTGATTGCCGCCGGCCTGCCGCCGGAAACCCCGTCAGCACTTGTTCAATCCGTAAGCATGCGCGAGGAACGCCTGCTGGTCACGCGGCTCGATCTGCTCGGTCTTGCGGTGAAAACCCTGCCGGGCGCGGGGCCTTTGCTGATCCTTGTCGGCGAGGCCATGTCGGAAAGTGCAGGTGCAAATCTCCATTTCGCGGCGCGGTCGGTTCACCGGTTGAGCACGGTCGGTGAGTGAAGTCGTCGTTGCAGAACTTGGCGCCGCTGCGCCGCGCCACTTGGCTGCGCCTTTGCAATCAATGGTTGCGAAACACTCAAGTGAGGTTGGGCCGAGCGTATTCCAGGCAGGCATTATCTTTGCTGTAGTTTTAGTTCACACTATCCTCGGTGATAAACAGTCACAAACTGTTAGTGAGTTGCCGACCATTCCCGGTTCCGACACATGGCATCGGTGCGCGTCGGGACCGGAGTTGGGTCAGATCTCGACCTGGCTGCCCAGTTCGATCACGCGGTTGGACGGCAGCTTGAAGAATTGCATCGCGCTTTCGGCATTGCGCACCATCCAGGCAAACAGCTTCTCCCGCCAGATCGCCATACCCGGCCGGCTGGAGGAAATCAGGGTCTCGCGCGAGAGGAAGTAGCTGGTCTCCGCCGGCTTGAACGCTCCGCCGGCACGATCCTCGGCCTGGAGTTCGGCAGGAATGTCCACCTCGTCCATGAAGCCATAGTTGAGCACGATGCGGTAGAACCCCTGTCCGAGGTCTTCCACCTTGCGCCGATTTTCGGCGGCGACATGCGGCACGCCCTTGGTGGCCACGGTCAGGATCGCCACGCGCTGGTGCAGGATATGATTGTGCTTGAGGTTGTGTAGCAAGGCATGAGGGATGCCTTCGGCGCTCGAGGCAAGGAAAACGGAACTGCCGGCCACGCGGCGCACCCGGTCGCCGACAGACTTGAGGAACAGGTCAACCGGCATGGCATCTTCGGCCAGCCGCTCGCGCATGAGGCGGCGGCCATTGGCCCAAGTGGTCAGCAGGGTGAAGGTGACGGCGGCAACCAGCAGCGGGAACCAGCCGCCGTCGGGGATCTTGGTCATGTTCGAGGCGAAGTAGAGCCCATCGACCAGCAGGAACGCCCCGGTGACGACGGTCGCCACCACGGGATGCCATTTCCACACCGCGAAGCTGAGGACCCCCAGCATGCAAGCGGTGATGAACATCGTCCCGGTGACGGCGATGCCATAGGCAGCGGCAAGGTTGCTCGAGCTCCTGAAGCCCATGACCAGCAGGATGACCAGGATGAGCAGGCCCCAGTTGACGAGCGGCACATAGATCTGGCCGGCGGCCTTGGCGCTGGTGTGCTCGATCCGCAACCGTGGGAGGTAACCGAGCTGGACCGCTTGCTGGGAGACGGAATAGGCTCCCGAAATAACCGCCTGGCTGGCGATAATCGTGGCCAGTGTGGCGAGTATCACCAGCGGCAGTCGGCCCCATTCGGGCGCCATAAGGAAAAACGGGTTTTCCACCGAGGCCGGGTTGTTCAGCAGCAGGGCCGATTGCCCGAGGTAATTGAGCAGCAGGCACGGCATGGCAATGTAGAGCCATGAGACCATGATTGCCTTGCGCCCGAAATGCCCCATGTCGGCATAGAGCGCCTCTGCCCCGGTCACCGCCAGCACTACAGACCCCAGGGCCAGAAAAGCCAGCTTGGGATCGATCATGAAGAAATCCAGAGCGTAGCGCGGGCTGAGCGCCCAGAGTATCTGCGGCGCCTTCGCAATGTTGACCAGTCCGAGTACCGCCAGCAGCAAGAAGTAGATCACCATCACCGGACCGAACAACCGTCCGACCAGGGCGGTCCCGTGCGACTGAATGGCGAAAAGGCCGAAGAGAATGCCGATCGAGAGCGGCAGGACCCAGTTGGCGAAACTGTCGTTCACTACGGTGAGCCCTTCCACGGCCGAGAGCACCGAAATCGCCGGAGTGATGATCGCATCGCCATAGAACAGGGCCGTCGCGATGACGCCCAGAATGCCGATAACCGGGGTCCACCGGTTGACCCCGAGCTTTCGGCCGATGAGCGCAAGCAGGGCCAGGCTGCCGCCTTCCCCGTTGTTGTCGGCATGAAGGATGACGAAAACGTACTTGATTGTGACGATCAGCATCATCGTCCAGAAAATCAGCGAGAGCACGCCGAAGATATGGGCTGGATCGACCGTCAGCGGATGGTGGCCGATGAAGCTTTCCTTGAGAGCATAGAGCGGCGAGGTACCGATATCGCCAAAGACCACGCCGATCGCGCCGATGGCGAGGGTCGCCAGGCTGTCCTGGTGAGGGTGTTGCTCGCCCGCTGGGGCAGCGTCCGTACTGTTCATGAGCGCCAGCTAGGCTTCGTCAGAACCGCGCGCCATGACTTTTACGGAATGTTTATGGCCCGGCCTGCCTTTCCCGTCGAAATTTAATGGGGCACGGCAGCACTTGGATACCGCACAGAACATGCGGGAACACAGTGATGTCACCTATACTCGAACGGTTGCGCAGCGGAAACCGTTGGTGGGCCGCTGAGCTGGTAACGAGAACTGCCGGGATCTTGCTCATCGCCACCTTCTGGCGCACCTTGCAGACCGCGCACCGGTGGGTCGCCATGCCACCCCC
>DASTGC010000390.1:0-4248 GCA_035719485.1 Novosphingobium sp. | reverse complement strand
TGCGTCGGGGGGATACCGTGAATTTCTTGATCATCCGGCCGGTCCGGTAAGGTGGCTCAGTACGACTGTGATCCGGGGTCTTTTCATGTGGTGGAGGGGTGCCTGCCCCTGGAACGCTTGAGCAGCCAGGTTACCTCCCGCATCGTGGGATCTTTCGCCCGCGGCAAAGCTGTATTGAGGACTTGCAGGCATAGAATGGGCCTGGGCATCGGGCGGTTTCGTGCGCCTCCCCACAACAAAGCGCAACAGTTTCCTCTATCCCCAGCTGCTCCACAAGGCTTTGTGAATAAGCTGTGGATGAAAATCCCTGTTGGCAGGCTGCAACGACGCGAAATGCAGCGCTGGCGCGGTTTCCGGCGGGGTCCTTTTGGCTACAATGAAAGCCCAACAAGCAGTTGCCATACGTTTTGTTGGAAGGCGCGTCACTCTTTCGACGTGCCTTTTTTTTAGCTTCAGCACGGCGCTTTGCGCCTTCACATCGCTGCGCGATGTGAGCTTGCGCTGCAACGGTTCCGCCGTTGTGACCTCGGCGTGAGTCTCGTCCGACATCCATGGATCACATCCGCAACTTCTCCATCATTGCCCACATCGACCACGGCAAGAGCACGCTGGCTGACCGCTTGATCCAGCGTTGCGGGGGGCTGAGCGATCGCGAAATGGAAGCGCAGGTGCTCGACTCGATGGACATCGAGCGAGAGCGCGGCATCACGATCAAGGCCCAGACCGCCGCATTGAGCTACACCGCCCGCGACGGACGCACCTACAACCTCAACCTCATCGACACGCCGGGTCACGTGGACTTCAGCTACGAGGTGAGCCGGTCGCTGTCCGCCTGTGAGGGTGCGCTGCTGGTCGTCGATGCCAGCCAAGGTGTAGAGGCGCAAACGGTCGCCAACTGCTACACCGCCATCGAACTGGGCGTCGAGGTGGTTCCGGTCCTGAACAAGATGGATCTGCCGCAGGCGGATCCGGAGTCGGCGAAGCGAGAGATCGAGGACGTGATCGGCATCGATGCCACCGACGCGATTCCGTGCAGTGCGAAGACCGGCGAAGGCATCGACGACATCCTCGAAGCCGTGATCGTTCGCATGCCCGCGCCGCGGGGACGGGCCGACGCGCCGCTGCGCGCGATGATCATCGACTCGTGGTTCGACAACTACGTGGGCGTCGTGATGCTGGTTCGAGTCGTCGATGGGTCGCTCTCCAAGGGTGAACGCATCCGGCTGATGGCCAGCGACGCGGTCTACGGCGTCGAGCAGTTGGGGGTCTTCACGCCCAAATCCGTCCCCCGCGAGGCGCTTCGGGCGGGCGAGGTCGGCTTCGTGATCGCGGGGATCAAGGAACTTCAGGCGGCAAAGGTCGGCGACACCCTCACGCTGGAGAAGAAGCTTCCGAACAACCTCGGGCCTGCCGATCAGCCGCTGCCAGGGTTCAAGGAGATCCAGCCGCAGGTGTTCGCCGGGCTCTATCCGACCGAAGCGAGCGAGTACGACTCGCTTCGCGACGCGCTGGAAAAGCTGAAGCTGAACGACTCTTCGCTGCGCTACGAACCGGAGGTCAGCCAGGCGCTGGGCTTCGGGTTCCGCTGCGGATTTCTTGGCCTGCTGCACATGGAGATCGTGCAGGAGCGCCTGGAGCGCGAATTCGATCAGGACCTGATCACCACCGCGCCCTCGGTCGTCTACGAGGTTGAGCTCAACGACGGCACGGTTCTCATGGTGGAGAACCCGTCCAAGATGCCCGACCAGGGGCGCATCCGGGAGATCCGCGAGCCCATCGTGACTGTGCAGTTGTACATGCCGCAGGACTACGTCGGGCCGGTGATGACGCTGGCCAACCAGAAGCGCGGCACGCAGATCAACATGGCCTACCACGGCCGGCAGGTTCACCTGACTTACGAACTGCCGCTGGCGGAGATCGTGCTCGACTTCTTCGACAAGCTGAAGTCCGTCTCTCGCGGATACGCGTCGATGGACTACGAGTTCAAGGAGTACCGGGCGGCGGATGTCGTCAAGGTGGACATCCTGCTCAACGGCGACCGGGTGGATGCGCTGTCCATCATCGTGCATCGCAGCCAGTCGGTGTACCGCAGCCGTGCGGTGGTGACGAAGATGCGCGAGCTGATTTCGCGCCAGATGTACGACGTCGCCGTCCAGGCGGCGATCGGTGCGAACATCATCGCGCGTGAGACAATCAAAGCCCTGCGCAAGAACGTGCTGGCCAAGTGTTATGGGGGTGACATCACCCGCAAGCGCAAACTGCTGGAAAAGCAGAAGGCCGGCAAGAAGCGCATGAAGCAGATCGGTTCGGTCGAAGTGCCGCAGGAGGCGTTTCTGGCCATCCTCCAGGTGGACGATTGATGGGACTGTTGACCGGTGCGCTCTACGGCTGTCTTGCCGTCTACCTCGCAGGCTGGTATCTCGGCAAGTGGACCGGCAACTTCTCGCTGCTGCTGTTCATCCTGTCGACCGTGACGCTGCTGTACTGGCTGGCCGAGCGCTTCCATTTCGCGCCGCGCCGCCTCGCGGCCGCTGCCGCGCTGGAGCAGCAGGACGCCCAGCGGCGCGCGCAGCTCGCCCAGCAAGGCATCACCAAGGTCGACAGCGACATCGGCCCGGCGCGCGCGCGCCTGCTCATGCAGCCCTGGTGGTTGGACTGGACCGCGGGGCTGTTCCCGGTGATCCTCGCCGTGTTCCTGCTGCGCTCGTTCCTCTTCGAGCCGTTCAAGATCCCGTCCGGATCCATGATCCCCACCTTGCTCGTCGGCGACCTGATCCTGGTGAACAAGTACCACTACGGCGTGCGCCTGCCGGTGATCAACAGGAAGATCATCGCCAACCACAACCCAGAGCGCGGCGACGTGATGGTGTTCCGCTTTCCGAAGGATCCGAGCAGCGACTACATCAAACGCGTGGTCGGTGTGCCGGGCGACGAAGTGACGTTTCGCAACCAGCGGCTGTCCATCAACGGCGTGGAACTGCCGCTCGAGAAGTTGCCGCCTCCGGGTTACTACGACGAGCGCGAGATGCGCTACTTCGCCGTCTACCAGGAGAAGCTCGGCGACGTGGAGCACCGCATCCTGCTGGACCCGGAGCGCCGGCCGTTCTATCCCGAGGACCGCATCACGTTTCCGTTTCGGGAGAACTGTCGCTACAGTGCCGAAGGTGTGACCTGCAAGGTGCCGCCGGGTCACTATTTCATGATGGGCGACAACCGGGACAACTCGGAGGACTCGCGTTGGTGGGGCTTCGTACCGGACGAGAACATCGTCGGCAAGGCCTTCTTCGTGTGGATGAACTTCGGCGACCTGAAGCGCATCGGTTCGTTCCACTGAAGGTGCCACGCGTGGCAGCAAGAGGAGCATGAGGGCATGACAGTGAAGCTTGGAGTCGGTCGCCAGCGCGGCATCACCCTGTTCGGTCTGCTGTTCTGGGCCATCGTCATCGGCATGCTGGCCCTGCTGGCGATGAAGGTCCTGCCGACGATGAACGAGTACTTCACCATCCTGCGGGCGGTGAACAAGGTCGCGAAGGAAGGCGGCTCGACGGTGCCGGAGATCCGCGCCGCGTTCGAGAAGCAGAAGGAGGTCGAGTACTCGATCTCCTCGATCGGTGGCAAGGACCTGAACATCACCAAGGAAAACGAGAAGGTGGTCGTCAGCTTCGCGTACGACAAGGAAATCGAGCTGGTGGCGCCGGTGTATTTGTTGATCAAGTACGAGGGACGCTCCAAGTAGCGGCGGCGGGAGGCAACCGGGCCCTGCAGTTGCCCGCAAGCGATCGACCCGATGGACGACAGACTCGAAGACCTTCAGCGGCGGCTCGGCCACCGCTTTCGCCAGCCCGGACTGCTGGTGCGCGCGCTGACGCATCGCAGCTTCGGGGTGGATCACAACGAGCGCCTCGAGTTTCTCGGCGATGCCGTGCTGAGCCTGGCTGTTTCCAGCCTGCTGTTCGAGCGCTTCGCTGGGTCCGACGAAGGCGACCTGACCCGCGTGCGGGCCCACCTCGTGCGCGAGGACAGCCTTCACCGCGCCGCACTGCTGCTCGGCTTGCCCGACGTGGTGCGCTTGTCCGAAGGCGAAGCCCGGGGCGGTGGCGCGCAGCGGGCCTCCATCCTGGCCGATGCGCTCGAGGCGGTGATCGGCGCCGTCTACCTCGATGGTGGCTTCGAAGCGGCCAGGGCTCTGGTGCAGCGAGTCTTCGGCGAGGTCATCGCCGGCACCGAGATCGGCGGCTGGGCCAAGGA
>DASTGC010000389.1:0-3709 GCA_035719485.1 Novosphingobium sp. | reverse complement strand
CGTCAACGATGTCGTCACCATCGCCGCCGTCCATGGTGCCGGTGTAGTAGCCGGCGGTGAGCTGGTCATCACCGCCCATCCCGAGCACGGCGGTGTATTCAGAAAATCCGGAAAATGAAGGCGTACCTATTGTGATGGTATCGGCCTCGTTGCTCCCCTGGACCCAGCTGATGTTCTCTATTCCGGTGATCGTCCCGCCGCCGATTGAAATCGTGGTGAAGCTGAAATCCGCAGTGACCCCGCTCGGCGCGCCAAGGAAGGAGATGTAAAGGTAATCGCCGTAGGCTCCGTCCGCGCCCCCATCCACTGAATCGCCATAGCCCGCGAAGATATGGTCCGACCCATCGCCGCCGTTGATCGTGTCGGCCTCGTTTCCGTTGTCGAGCATGGGCGCAGTCCACAGACCGTCGCGATCGGGCAGGGTGTAGGGTGGCGAGACAGACGCGGAATAAAGGTAGTCATCTCCGGCCTCGCCATCGATGAAATCACCCTGGGCGCCTCCTGCCAAGGTGTCATTGCCATCACCGCCAAGGATTGTGTCGGCATCAATGGTGCCGGAAAATAGATCGGGAACTGATCCACCCTGAAAGAATGTCATCGCCAGGACCGCCCAGGGGTAGAAAATCTACCGATTAAGACGGTTTTAAGGTTTTTGCTAATTTCGGTAAAGTTTACGCTAATATATGTTTCAATATGTTAGCGTAAATAATGATCCGATATGGCGCAATTGAACCAAGTTGTTCGACGTTCGGCGAAATTACCAGACGATCTCGAGCGTCTCAAGGCTCATGACTGATCCGCCACGTGGCATGGGCATGAAGCCATCGGCAAGCCGCACATCCGGCATTCGCCTCAGCCACTCCGTCAGAAAGATGCGCAGTTCGAGGCGGGCCAGCGGTGCGCCGATGCAGGCGTGGGGCCCGGTGTTGAACGCCACGTGCGGACAACGGCCGCGGGAAAGATCGATCTTTTCTGGCTGGTTGACCCACCGGTTGTCGTTGCTGGCAGCAGCGAGACTGACGGTTACCTTGTCACCCTTGCGCATGTGGACGCCTTCGAAGACCACATCGTGCGTAACGCGCCGGTGCACATTGACGAACGAATAGCGGCGCAGCAGTTCCTCCACCGCGACATCGATTTCCTCGGGATGTTCGCGCAATCGGCGCTGGAAATCCGGATTTTGCGCCAGATGCAGCATGCAGAAGGTAAGGGCATTGGTGACCGTGTCCGTACCGGCGGTGAACAGGAGAGTTGCCATTTCCCGTACGCGCTGCGTGCTCAGCGGAACGCCATCGACGCTAGATGCGAGCAGCAGGCTGATCGGATCGTCGCCGGGCTGGGCTTGGCGGCGCGTGACCTCCTCGGTCAGAAACGACCGAAGTTTCGGCAAGGAAGCCTCGATTCTTGCCATGTCGTTGCTGGAGATGATGTCGAGCGTCCAGCCGACGAATTCGCGCAGTCGCGAAATGTCCCAGTCCATGATGGCCATGAAGATCGAGACCGGTAGCGGCACGGCGATCTCTTCCTTGAAATCGCAGCTGTTGCGTCCTTCCAGGCCATCTATCAGCTTGTTGCACAGAGCGAGGACATGAGGTGCTTGCTTGGACAGGTCCTTGGGGGCGAGGAACTGCAGCAGCAATTTGCGGTGCTTCATGTGATCCGGAGGATCCATGTCCTGCGGCGGGAACCGCAGGTCGAGTTCTTCCGGGTAATCCGTGGATCCCGAACTGGCGAAGGTCTCGGGGTCGGTGACGATCTTGCGCACGTGATCCATGCGCGAAACCATCCAGTGACCGCCATTGCGCGGCGTATAAAAAATGTCGGGCAGTGGTCCATGAAGCTTGCGCATGATCGTGAGCTGGAGATCCGGCGACGTGATCGGGTCCGTCCAAATATCGAAATCGCCGACGAGGTGCGGCGGCACGTGATCGGGGATCTGATGCTCGGCGGCAGGTGTCACAGGTCTCTCCATGTAAAAATCTCAGCCGGGCCGACAATGCCTGCGGCTGCACGGCACTTCACAAACCGAGTATTTCGCCGATCATGGCAACGAGGCGGGCGCCAGGGCTGTCCCCGGAGCAGTCGAGCCCCAGACGCGCTTCCGCCGCCAGTTCCAGGCTGAACGAGCGCAGGGCCAGGCTAAGCAGGTCTACAGACACGCGATCGGTGGCCGATCGCGCGATGAATGCCGCAGCCAGGGCATCGGTGCGGGCGCAGACATTGGCAAAAAGCTCACAATAGCGACTGGAAAAGTCAGGGTTGCGAATGGCTTCTGCGCGAAGCTCGAGATTGAACAGGAAGCCGTCCTCATCCCGCGCAAATGCATCGAAACGGTCCCGCAGGATCGGCAAGATGTCATGCAGCGATCCTTCCGCATCCAGCAGCGACTGCCATGCGGCGATTTCCCGCGTTTGGTGCTCCTCCAGCAGTTCGAGCAACAATTCATGCTTGCCGGAATAGTTGGAATAGAACGCCCCCCGCGAAAATCCCGCGGTTTCGCTGATCCGATCGATCGATGCTGCCCCAACGCCCCGCACGGCGAATTCTCGCCGGGCGGCGTGCCGCAATCGTTGACGGGTCCGGGCCTGCAGTTCGCCTCTGCTCGATCGTGAGATACGCATGCGAATCCGGATACACTAATGTATCCCAAATGGCAACATGGCATCTCACGCGGCGGCGCTCGCGCTATTTTCCGGAAAAACCGACCGCCTGGCAGCATTGGTCCCGCAGTCGATATCCGCCGATCGCGGCCGCCCGGCCATTGTAAAAGCGCGCTGCGGCTTCTAGCCAAAGCGACATGACCCTGACCCCCATCGCGCTGGTGCTGACCGGGCTGCTGCTGGCAGCCTGGGCGCTGGTCGCCGCGTGGTTCGTTCTTGGCGCCCGCGCCCGGGAGAAGCGGGCCGAGACCGCACTGCGCAACGCCCGGCGACTGGCCCGCATGGTGGAGGAATCACCTGCCATTCCACTGCTGGTGCGCGCCGACGGACGGATCGAGGCAAGCCCGCGACTTGCCCGGTGGCTGGGACTGGAGCGGGTGCCGCAATATCTCTCCGAACTGAAGGAAGACGACGGCGGCGGCATCCCTGTCATCCAGCTGGGCGAACTCAACGACCAGGTCCGCCGCTGCCAGAAGACGGGCGCGCCGTTCCGCATGGTTGTCACCCCGGCGGGTTCGGGCCGTTCGCTGACTCTGCGCGGCCACCTCGCCGATCCGCAGATCTCGCCCGGCGGCGCGGCGCTGGTCTGGGTCTTCGACTTTTCCGAGAGCGAGGGCGAACTGGTCCGCCTGCGGGAGGAAGCCACCCGCGCCCGGGCGGATTTCACTGCCCTCGTCGGCCTGATCGAAGCCGCGCCGATGCCGATGTGGTTCCGCGATCGCGATGGCCGCCTGCGGCTCGTGAATCACGCCTATGTCGAGGCGGTGCAGGGGGACAGTGCGGCTGCGGTGGTCGAGGCGGGAACCGAGCTGGTCGAGGCGGTCGACGGGCTGACCGCCGCCCAGGTCGCGCTGCAGGCGGCGCAAATGAACCGCCCGATCGAGCGCATGGTGCCCGCCACGATCAACGGCCAGCGCCGGACCCTGCGCCTGTCCGACCTGCCGCTCGGCGCCGAGGGTATTGCCGGCTATGCGGTCGACATCGAGGACATGGAGGAGCTCGCCCGCTCACTGCGCGCCTTCCGCGATGCCCAGCGCGCGATGCTGGAC
>DASTGC010000388.1:0-2460 GCA_035719485.1 Novosphingobium sp. | reverse complement strand
TCGAACCGGGCGAGGCCGTGTTCGTCCACCGGGAAGTGCGCCGGCACCCAGTCCACCAGCACGCCGATTCCCGCGCGGTGCGCGCCGTCGACGAAGCGGGCAAAGCCTTCCGTATCGCCGAAGCGCGCGGAAGGGGCATATAGCCCCGTGGTCTGGTAGCCCCACGAGGGATCGTAGGGATGCTCGGAGATGGGCAGGAACTCGATGTGGGTAAAGCCCAGGTCCACCACGTAGGGGATCAGGCGCTCGGCCAGCTGGTCCCAGCTGAGGAACCAGCCGTGCTCGTCGCGCTGCCACGAACCGGGGTGGACCTCGTAGATGGAGATTGGCTCGCGCCGGGGATCGACGCTGGCCCAGTGCTCTCGGTGCGCCTTGTCGCCCCAGTCCGGCTTGCCGGCGTGGCCGACCACCGAGGCCGTCTTGGGCCGCAACTCGCTGGCGAAGGCAAAGGGATCGGCCTTCAGCGGCTGGACCGTGCTGTCGGGCCCGACCACGCGATACTTATAGGCCCGGCCTTCGCCGATGTCGGGAAGGAAGATTTCCCACACCCCCGTGCCCTTGCGCCCGCGCATCGGGTGGCGGGCCGGGTCCCAGTCGTTGAAGTCGCCCACGAGGCTGACCAGCCGGGCATTGGGCGCCCAGACCGCGAAGTGCACCCCGCGTGCGCCCTCATGCTCGATGACATGGGCGCCGAGCTTGTCGAACAGCCGCAGGTGCGTGCCCTCGGCGATCAGGAAATCGTCGGTCGGGCCCAGTACCGGCCCGAAGGAATAGGGATCGGTGATCCACCATTCATGGCCGCGCGCGCGGCAGCGATATTTCAGCGGTCGCGGCTGGCCCTTGACCTTGCCCTCGAACAGCCCGCGCGGATCGGCCCGCGCCAGCTTCCCCAGCGCCGCGCCGCCAAGGCTGAAGGCACTGGCCTCCTCCGCGCCGGGCAGGATGGCGCGGACAAAGGTGCCCTCCGGCCCGGCATGGGGGCCGAGCAGCGAAAAGGGATCGGCGTGCGAACCCTCCAGCAGGGCGGTGATGGCGGACCCGGGTGGCTTCACAGGACTCCCCAGATCTCCCGCGCATATTCGCCGATCGTGCGGTCGGAGGAAAACCACCCGACATTGGCCACGTTGCGGATCGCGGCGGCGCGCCAGCCGCGCTGGTCTTCCCATCGCTTGTCGATCCCGCGCTGGGCGGCGTGGTAGGAATCGAAGTCGGCGGCCAGCATGAACCAGTCGCTGTCGTAGATCCCACCCATCAGGCCGGCGTAGCGCTGCGGATCGTCGGGCGAGAACACGCCCGAGGCGATGGCCGTGATCGCCTGCTGCAGCTCGCGGCTGCCCTCGATGATCGCGCGCGGATTGTAGCCGTTGGCCCGCCGTTCGGCGACCTCGTCGGCGGTGAGGCCGAAGATCACGATGTTCTCGTCGCCCACCCGGTCCTTGATCTCGATGTTCGCGCCGTCGAGCGTACCGATGGTCAGCGCGCCGTTGAGCGCGAATTTCATGTTGCCCGTGCCAGAGGCTTCCATGCCTGCCGTCGAGATCTGTTCCGACAGGTCCGCCGCCGGGATGATCCGCTCGGCCAGGCTGACATTGTAATTGGGCACGAACACCACCTTGAGCAGCCCGCCGACCGAGGGATCGGCGTTGACCCGCCGGGCGATGTCGTTGGCCAGTTTGATGACCAGCTTGGCGTTGTGATAGCTCGAAGCCGCCTTGCCGCCGAAGATCTTCACCCGCGGCACCCAGTCCCGCTCCGGATGGCTGCGGATCTGGTCGTAGAGGGCGACCGTCTCTACCAGGTTGAGCAATTGCCGCTTGTATTCGTGGATGCGCTTCACCTGCACGTCGAACAGCGCATCGGGATCAAGCCGCACCCCGGTCAGGTCCTTCAGGTGATTGGCCAGGGCCACCTTGTTGGCCCGCTTGACCTCGGCCACCCGCTCGCCCAACGCCGCATCGTCGGCCAGCGCATTCAGCTCGGCCAGCTTCTCCGCATCGTCGAGGAAGCCCGGCCCGATCGCATCCGTCAGCGTGGCGACGAGGCCCGGGTTGCACTGCTGCAGCCATCGCCGCGGGGTGACGCCGTTGGTCTTGTTGTTGATCCGGTCCGGATAGAGCCGGTGCAGGTCGGCAAAGACCGTGGTCTTCATCAGCTCGGTGTGAAGCGCCGCCACGCCGTTCACCGAGTGCGCCCCGGTGAACGCCAGGTTTGCCATCCGCACCCGCCGCTCGCCGCCCTCGTCGATCAGGCTGATCGCGGCCAGTTGCTCATCCGTTGCGCCGCCCTTGCGCGCCTCGCGCAGGACGCGGCTGTTGATGGCATAGACGATCTGCATGTGGCGCGGCAGCAGGCGTTCGAACAGCGGCAGGGGCCACGATTCCAGCGCTTCAGGCAGGAGCGTGTGGTTGGTGTAGCCGACGGTCGCCTTGGTGACTTCCCACGCTTCGCTGAATTCGAGGC
>DASTGC010000387.1:0-4779 GCA_035719485.1 Novosphingobium sp. | reverse complement strand
TCGAACGCGCGCTGACCAAGTTCGGCCTTCCGGTTGAGGCGTTCGACCGGTTCGAACCATGGTATGCCGCCGTCGCCCTTACCGCCCTGCCGCTGGCCCAGAGCGGCTATTCTCCCGCAAATGGCGTTGACGAGCGGATCGGCGCGGAGATGAAGCGCCTCGGTCGCCCGCGCATCGGTCTCGAAACCGCGGAAGCCCAGTTCCGCATGTTCGATTCGCTCCCGCTCGACGTGCAGAAGCACTATCTCGGCGAAGTGCTCGACGGGATCGGCACTATCAACGAGGAACTCGCCGCCATCGTCCGCGAATGGACCGCCGGCGATCCGGCCAAGCTCGCCGAGCTGCTCAACGCCGACGAGGACGACCCACGCATGGTCAAGGCCCTCCTCACCGATCGCAACAAGACCTGGGCCAGCTGGCTCCAGCAGCGCCTTGCCAAGCCGGGCACGGTCTTCGTCGCCGTCGGCGCGGGGCATCTTGCGGGGAAGGATTCGGTGCAGGACGTGCTGGCGCGCGCCGGGGTAAAGGTAACCCGCGTCCAGTGATGCGCAAGGGCTGGGCTCTCGTCCTGGCGCTGGCCGCCCTCGCCGCCTGCGCCCGCCCCCTTCCAGCCAACCCGGCACTCTGGGAAGTCACCGGCCCTCACGGCGAACGCGGCTGGCTGTTCGGCACGATCCACGCCTTCGCGTGGCCCGTCGCCTGGGAAACCCCGAAGGTCGACGCCGCTCTCGATCAGGCCGACAGCCTCGTCCTGGAAATCGCCGCGATCGATGACGACGCGCACACTGCGCAGGTCTTCGCCGCCAAGGCCAATAGCCCGGGCCTGCCTCCGCTGAGTCAGCGCCTGCCCGAGGGCCTGCGCCCGGCCCTCGCCGCCCTGCTGAAGCAGCAAGGCCTCGACGAAGCCCGCTTCGCCCAGACGGAAACCTGGGCCGCCGCGCTCACCCTTGCCCAGGGCCAAATGCGCGGGATCGATCCCGGCAACGGTGTCGACCGCGCCGTGCTCAAGGCCCGCCCCGCCCTGCCGCGCCTCGAATTCGAAGGCGCCGAAGCCCAGCTCGGGATCTTCGACCGCCTCCCCGAAGCCGACCAGCGCGACCTCCTCGCCGCCGTGGTCCGCGACGCCGGCCAGCCCGACGACGACACGAAGATCACCGATGCCTGGCGCAAGGGCGACATGGAGGCCATCACCAAGGTGACCAACGAAGGCATCCTCGCCGATCCCGAACTGCGCGAGGCGCTCTACACTGCCCGAAACCGCGCGTGGACCGCCAGGCTCGAATCACTGCTCCGCTCCGGCCGCCGCCCCTTCGTTGCGGTAGGCACAGCGCACCTCGCCGGCCCGGAGGGCCTGCCCGCCCTGCTCGCCGCCCGTGGCTGGCATGTCCACCGGGTGGAATAGCTTGCATTTCCCCCACTTTGCCCATAAGGGCCGCCGCTTCCCGCGCATGGTCATCCCTGGAGGCGTGGCGGGAGCACAAGAAACTTTTTCTCGCATTCGAAAGGCAAGAGCATGAGCGAAACGCTTACCCTGCCGGCCGAGGCGCGCGATCGGGTTGGCAAGGGAGCCTCCCGCAGTCTGCGTCGCACTGGCCGCGTCCCCGCAGTGGTCTATGGTGAAAACCAGGCCCCGCAGTCCGTCCACGTCGAAGAGAAGGAACTGGTCCGTCAGCTCGGCACCGGTCACTTCTTCAACTCGATCGTCGAGATCGTCGTCGACGGCGCGACCGTGCGCACCCTGCCCAAGGACGTGGCCTTCCACCCGGTCACCGACCGTCCGCTCCACGCGGACTTCCTGCGCATCTCGTCGGACCACAAGGTCCACGTCGAAGTGCCGGTGGTCTTCGTCAATGAAGCCGGCTCGCCGGGCCTGAAGCGCGGCGGCGTGCTCAACATCGTCCGTCACGAGCTCGAACTGGTCTGCGCGCCGGATTCGATCCCTGATGAGATCCAGATCGACGTCACCGGCCTCGATGTCGGCGCCTCGATCCACATCAGCCACGTGAACCTGCCGGCCGGTACCGCCTCGGCGATCACCGACCGCGATTTCACCATCGCCACCATCGTTGCCCCTTCGGGCCTGCGCAGCGAAGAAGGCGACAACAGCAAGACCGAACCGGGCGCGTAAGCGTTCTGCGGTTGACGGAATCGAAGCCGGGTCGCAGCGATGCGGCCCGGCTTTTTCCTTGGGCAGAATTCGGAGGAGGATCACGTGCAGCTCTGGGTCGGCCTCGGCAATCCCGGCGGGCAATATGCCCTCCATCGCCACAATGTCGGCTTCATGGCCGTGGACACAATCGCCGAAGTGCACAACTTCGCCGCGCCGCAGAAGAAGTTCCTGGGCTGGCTTCGGGAAGGCCGCATCGGCACCGAGAAGATCCTCCTGCTCAAGCCCGCCACCTACATGAACGAGAGCGGCCGCTCGGTCGGCGAAGCCCTGCGCTTCTACAAGCTGTCCGTAGCCGATCTCACTGTGTTCCATGACGAGCTCGACCTCGTCCCGATGAAGGTCAAGGTCCGCACCGGCGGTGGCCTTGCCGGCCACAACGGCCTGCGCTCCATAGACCAGCATCTCGGCCCCGATTTTCGCCGGGTGCGGATCGGTATCGGCCATCCCGGCCACAAGGACCGCGTCACCGGGCACGTCCTTGGCAACTACGCCAAGAGCGAGATGGATGCCCTGGCCGACATGCTCGGCGCCATCGCCGCCGAGGCCGAATGGCTGGCGAGAGGCGACGATGTCCGATTCATGAGCGACGTTGCCCTGCGCCAGGCGGGCTGAAAATCGTCGGACCGCTTTACAAAGTCCAATAAGTCTCGCGCCCGTTAACCATCGCACGTCGTAGATTTCCACATCTGGCACGGTTCATGCTATCCATCCCGTTAACTCTCTTCGGGATGGAAGGGGCATCCGTATGAAGTTCTCGCTCTCACTCACCGGGCTTGCCGCCGCGGCCAGCCTGCTAGCGGCCGCCCCGGCCTTCGCCGACGCGGTCACGCTCGGTTCGGCCGACATCGGCAAGACCTTCACGCTGACCTACGACGGCTACTCCAGCGGCACGACAGTCAGCGGCCTCACCGGTTCGACCACCTTCACCCTCACCGGGGTGAGCGGCAACGCCTACACCTTCAGCTATTCGGTCAGCGACACCAGCTCGTCGCCGGTCACCGGCTCGCGCATTTCGGGCTTCGCCTTCAACACCGACCCGACCATCGCCAGCGCCACCAGCACCGGGACGTTCAGCTACACCAACGTGTCGGGCAACTATCCGAACGGCATCGGCACGGTCGATGTCTGCTTCCTCGGCTCGAACACCAGCTCCTGCGCCGGCGGCGGCAGCGGCGGCGTCGCCCAGGGCGCCACAGGCACCGGCTCGTTCACGCTGAACTTCTCGCAGCCGGTCTCCTCGCTGACCCTGTCGGACTTCTACGTCCGCTACCAGTCGATCACCGGCGTCCCGGGCATCGGCTCGGCCTCGGGCACCGGCACCCTGTCCACCAGCACCAGCACCAGCTCGGGCGGCACCTCGGTCCCCGAGCCGGGCATGCTCGGCCTGATGGCCGGCGGCCTCGTAGCGGTCGGCCTGATGCGCCGCCGTCGCTCGGTCACCGCGAAGTTCGCGCCGGCCATCGCCTGAGCGCCGAAGTTCCCCGGCACGGGGGCTCAAGCCGGGAAAACGAAGGGCTCCTCCCGCTAGCGGAAGGAGCCCTTCTCATTTCAAGTCGTGAATGCGCCGGGCTTACCGCCCCAGCGCCCCGCCGATGATCAGACCGATCATCCCAGTGGCAATCGCCGCCATGACGATGTCGCCATTGCGATCACGATAGTAGCGATAGCCGGGGCGCGGCGGCGGCAGGTCATAGGCGCGCCAGTCGCTGATGTAATACCGGTTGTCGCGCCAGTACGGGTAGCGCTGGCCGGTGCGCCAGGCGCCGCGATAGCCGTCATAGCCGTAGTTCGATCCGTAGTAGCGCCACTGGCGGCCCCGCTGGTCGCGCCAGTCGCGGCGGTCCCAGCGGCGATCGGAACTGCGCCAGTCGCGGCGGTCGTCGTGCCGGTCGTAGCGGTCAGGGACACCATCGCGATCGTGATCACGATACTGCGCCGATGCCGGCACGGCCGCGGTCAGCACGCTTGCGGCGGCGATCAGGGCGCCGATGCCCCCTCGCAGGTAGCTGTTCATCGTTCTTCTCCTCGGAGCTTGCGAACTGTGCCCCCAACCCTCCGAGCCGCGGCCGCGTTCCGCCCTGCCAGATGGGACGCGCGCGACGAGCGGTGGGCAGAGCGCGTTAATTTGAGGGCAATGTCTGTCGCAAACGTCTTGCGCAGCCGCCCGACTCAGCCGCGCTCCGCAGCCTGCAAGTGCGCCTGGATCGTCGCATTCGCCGGAGCCTTGGCGCTGGCGCCTCGCAGCAGTTGCAGCGCCCGGGCCTTGTCGCCTCCAGTCTGCACCAGCAGCCAGCCCACCGTGTCCATCACCGAGGCATTCTGCGACGCCTGCTTCAGCGCCCGCTCGGCATATCCCAGCGCCACCTGCTTGTTGCCCACCTGATCGTGCGCGAAGGCCATGTTGTTGAGCACCAGCGGGTTCTTGCCGTCGGTCACCGCCAGGATGCGCTCGTAGGCGGCAATGGCATTGCCCCAGTTGCGCGCCTTCAACGCGGCGTCGGCATCGGCCAGCGTGCGCGCCAGTTCCTGCGGCGTCGGGAACTTCGCCCGCGCCGCCAGCGCCGCCGCATCGGGAGCCTTGGCCTGCCGCGCCGCCTCGGCCAACAGCC
>DASTGC010000386.1:0-5463 GCA_035719485.1 Novosphingobium sp. | reverse complement strand
ACCTCGGCTGGTTCTACATCGCGTTCGGGGCGTTCGTGATCGTGGCTTTCGGCAATGCAGTGAATCTGACCGATGGTCTCGATGGCCTGGCGACCATGCCGGTGATCATCGCGTCGATCGCCTTCCTGATCATCGCCTACCTCGCCGGCCGCATCGACTATGCACATTACCTGGGCATTCCCCATGTGCCGCGAGCTGGCGAACTGGCGATCCTTTGTGCCGGCATCATGGGCGCGGGTCTTGCCTTCCTCTGGTTCAACGCGCCACCGGCCGCCGTGTTCATGGGCGACACCGGCAGCCTCGCGCTCGGCGGGGCGCTCGGGGCGATCGCCGTGGCCGCGCACCATGAGATCGTGCTGGGCATCGTGGGCGGCCTGTTCGTGATGGAAGCCGTTTCGGTCATCATCCAGGTCTTCGTTTACAAGCGAACTGGAAAACGGGTCTTCCTGATGGCACCGATACACCATCATTTCGAGAAACTCGGCTGGGCGGAACCGACCGTGGTGATCCGCTTCTGGATCGTCTCGATCATCCTTGCCATCATCGGTCTGTCGACGCTCAAGCTGCGATGATCGTCTCGCCCGCCTTTGCCGGCAAGCGCTATGCCGTACTCGGCCTTGCCCGCACCGGGCTGGCCGTGGTGCGGACCTTGCTGGGGAGCGGGGCGGAGGTGATCGCGTGGGACAGCCGCGAGGAACCGCGCCAAGCGGTTGCCGCGGCCTTCGGCGCGCGGGTTACCCTGGCCGATCCGGTAACGGCGGACCTGACCGGCTGTGCCGGGGTGATCGTATCGCCGGGCGTGCCGCTCAATCGCCATCCGATCAGCGAGGCCGCGGCCCGGCAGGACGTTCCGGTCATCGGCGACATCGAACTGTTCGCGCTGGCACGGGCCGGTTTGCCGCCGCATCGGGTAGCGGGCATCACCGGCACCAATGGCAAGTCGACCACTACGGCCCTGGTTCATCACCTGCTGGAATGTGCTGGGCTGCCGAGCCGCATGGGCGGGAACATCGGTCTTCCGGTCCTCGGGCAGGAGCCGCTCGAACCGAACGAGCGCGGCAGCGGCATCTATGTGCTGGAGCTGTCCAGCTACCAGATCGATCTCACCCAGAGCCTCGCCTGCGACGTGGCGGCGCTGCTCAACATCACCCCAGACCACCTCGATCGGTATGGCCAGTTCGATGCCTATGCCGCGAGCAAGGCCCGGCTGTTTGCGATGCAGCGGCCGGACCAGCATGCCGTCTTCGGCAGGTCCGATGCGGATACGCTGGCGATCGCCGCGCGCGAGGAACTGCGCCGTGGCCGCAGCTTCGTCCACAAGGTGGATGGCACAGACATTGTCGCTTGGCAGGACGAATGGCCGTCGCTCCAAGGACCGCATAATCTGCAGAATGCCGCAGTCGCGGTCGCGCTGTGTGCAGCGCTCGGGCTGAGCGCCGAGCAATGCCGCCCGGGTCTCGCAAGCTTCAAGGGATTGCCGCACCGGATGGAACGGGTGGCCGACTGGAACGGCGTGCTGTTCATCAACGACAGCAAGGCGACCAATCCAGCCTCCGCCGCGCCCGCCCTGGCAGCCTTTCCGCCCGCCGCCGGGCGGCCCAGGATCCACTGGATCGTGGGTGGCCTCCCGAAGGGTGACGATCTCGACGAGTGTTCGCCGTACTTCGGCAATGTCGCCGAGGCCTATACCATTGGTGACGCGGGTCCTCGCTTCGCGGACCTGCTCGAGCCGCATATGAAGGTCCACCGCAGCGAAATGATGTGCGAGGCGATCCGCCTTGCAATCGAGGAAGCGAAGCCTGGCGAGGTCGTTCTGCTTTCCCCTGCCTGCGCGAGCTTCGACCAGTTTCGCGACTATGAGGCGCGAGGTGACTCGTTCCGCCAGATCGTCGGGGCCCTGTTGGCCGGAGGGAGCTTCCCATGACCGCACCCGTGATCCCCGGACTTGCCAGCGAAGCACATACGCCGTTCGTCCCGCGTGCAGTAATCACCCCGCAGGGCCTGCGGCGGCGGCGCAACCGGGGCCATGAACTGTTCGTCTGGTGGCGGGAGATAGACCGATGGGTGCTGGCCCTCGTGCTCATCCTTATGATCATCGGCACCGCGGCCGTGGCCGCCGCCTCGCCGGCTTCGGCGCGGCGCCTGTCGACCGGCGCCGTCAGGCTCGATGATCTCCACTTTTTCGTGCTCCACGTGCGCTGGCAGTTGCTTGGCCTTGTCGCCATGATCGGGGCGTCGACGCTCACGAAGGAGCAGGCCCGGCGGTTCGGGGTCGTGCTGGGCTTTGCGATGATTTTCGCTCTGATGCTGGTGCCGGTTATTGGGACCAACGTGAACGGCGCCAAGCGCTGGCTCAATCTTGGCGTATCGCTCCAGCCCTCGGAATTCCTCAAGCCAGCCTATGCGATTGCCCTGGCCTGGGTGCTTTCATGGCGATTGCGGGATCCGGGCCTGCCGGTCCTGTGGCTTGCTTCGGGGCTGATGGCGCTGGTGGCGGGCCTGCTGATGCTGCAGCCCGATTTCGGCTCAACCGTGCTGTTCGTCGGGGTGTGGTTCGTCCTGGTCCTGCTCTCGGGCCTGCCGATCAAGCAGATTTCCGCTCTCGGCGGGATCGGGGTTGCCGCGGTGATCGCAACTTATTTCCTCTATGACAATGCGCGCCACCGGATCGACAACTTCCTTGGCGGCGGCACCGCCTATGACCAGGTTGACCTTGCTTCACGCACAATTACGGCCGGGGGCTGGACCGGATCTGGCCTGTGGCTCGGCACGCGCAAGCTGTCGCTGCCCGAGGCGCACACCGACTACATATTTTCGGTGATCGGGGAGGAATTCGGACTGCTGGTTTGCGGGGTGATCGTCCTGCTCTACCTGGCGCTGGTGACCCGCGTTCTGCTGCGCCTGATCGACGAGGACGACCTGTTTACCGTGCTCGCGGCGACCGGCCTCACCGCGCAGCTCGGCGGGCAGGCCTTCATCAACATTCTCGTCAATCTCCAGCTGTTCCCGTCGAAGGGGATGACCTTGCCACTGATTTCTTACGGCGGCTCGTCTACCGTGGCCCTGTGTCTGGGCGTCGGCTTGCTGCTGGCAATCACGCGGCGCAATCCTTACCTGCAGCGCGAGCGCGTGACCATGCGCGGCGCGGGAGTATCGATCCGATGAGCGTGGTTACGCGCCATTTTGTCCTGGCTGCCGGGGGCACCGGTGGACACCTGATTCCGGCGTTTGCCCTGGCGGCTGAGCTTGACCGCCGCGGTCATCATGTCGCACTGGTGACGGACGAGCGGGGCGCCGGCATCCCCGGCAAGCCTGCTTTCCTGCCCGCCCACGTGATCCCTGCGGGCCGGATTGAAGGGAAGAACCCGCTTGGCTGGGTGAAGGGCCTGCGCGCGATCATGGAGGGCCGCAACATGGCCCTGCGTCTGTTCGACAGCTTCGCGCCGAGCGCTGTTGTTGGCTTCGGCGGCTATCCGGCGCTTCCGGCGCTGCTGGCGGCAACTTCGGCAAAGATCCCGAGCGTGATCCACGAGCAGAACGCGGTGCTCGGCCGCGTGAACCGGTTTATCGCTGGGCGCGTGGATGCGATCGCCACGGCCTATTCGCAGGTTGACCGGTTGGCCGACAAGCTGGCGGCCAAGGTCCATCTCGTCGGCAATCCCGTGCGTGACGAGGTGCTGACGCTACGCGAGCAGCCCTATCCCGAGTTCACCGAGGATGGCCTCCTGCGCGTGCTGGTTACTGGCGGCAGTCAGGGCGCCCGGGTTCTTTCCGAAGTGGTGCCGGACGGGCTCTCGATGTTGCAGCCGGCCCTGCGCGGGCGCTTGCAGGTGATCCAGCAGTGCCGGGCGGAAGACATCGACGCCGTGCGCCAGCGCTATGCGAACCATGGCATTCCGGCAGAACTGGCGACCTATTTCGAAGACATGGCCGAGCGGCTGGCCGACGCGCACCTGTTCATCGGTCGGGCGGGGGCTTCCACGATCGCCGAACTCACCGCCGTAGGCCGCCCTGCGATCCTCATCCCGCTGCCGATCGCGACCGATGACCATCAGGCTGCCAACACCCGCGAAATTGTTGCCGCCGGGGGCGCCAGGGCGATCCGCCAGGAGCGGTTCACGGCGGTGGAGCTGGCCAAGCAGATTCAGGCTATGGCCCAGCATCCACACAGCCTTGCCAATGCGGCGCATGCGGCCTGGAACTGCGGGTATCCCAGGGCTGCCAGCGACTTGGCCGACCTTGTTGAGAGTTTCGGTGCGGCGCCGCTGATGGACGTGATCCGGCTGGGCGGCGAACCTGCGGCCGTGCATGGCAATGAAGCGCTGGCGCGCGAGGCCGGGGCATGAGGGGCGTCCCGACCGATATCGGTACGATCCATTTCGTCGGGATCGGCGGGATCGGCATGTCGGGCATCGCCGAGGTGATGCATAACCTCGGCTATACGGTCCAGGGCTCGGATATCGCCGAAGGGTACGTGGTCGAGGGGCTGCGCGAGCGCGGGATCAAGGTGATGATCGGCCATGCCGCCGAGAACCTTGGCGATGCCGCCGTGGTCGTCACCTCCACCGCAGTCAAGCGCGAGAACCCGGAAGTGGTCGCAGCACTGGAGAACCGCGTGCCGGTGGTGCGTCGCGCGGAAATGCTGGCCGAGCTGATGCGGCTCAAGAATACCGTGGCCGTGGCCGGGACCCACGGCAAGACCACGACCACTTCGATGATCGCCGCCCTGCTCGATGCCGGCGGGATCGATCCCACGGTGATCAACGGCGGGATTATCAACTCATACGGCTCCAACGCCCGCCTCGGCGCGTCGGATTGGATGGTGGTCGAAGCCGATGAGAGCGATGGCTCCTTCCTCCGGCTCGATGGCACCCTGGCGGTCGTCACCAACATCGATCCCGAACACCTCGATCACTACGGCAGCTTTGACCGGGTGAAGGAGTGCTTCGTCGAATTTATCGAGAACGTGCCGTTCTACGGCGCGGCCATGCTGTGCATCGATCACCCGGAAGTCCAGGCGATCATCCCCAAGGTGCGCGATCGCCGGGTCATCACCTACGGCTTCTCGGCCCAGGCCGACGTGCGCGGGGAAGGGGTCACCCCGGTGCCGGGCGGCAACCGTTTCACCGCCGTGCTGCGCGCCCGCGATGGCTCGTTCCGCCGGATCGAGGACATCGTCCTGCCCATGCCCGGCCGCCACAATGTCCAGAACGCGCTGGCGGCCGTCGCCGTCGCGGTCGAAATGGGCTGTTCGGACGAGTGCATTCGCGGCGGCTTCGCCAAGTTCGGCGGGGTCAAGCGCCGCTTCACCAAGGTTGGTGAGGTGGATGGCGTGACCATCATCGATGACTATGGCCACCACCCGGTCGAAATCCGCGCCGTCCTCGCCGCCGCGCGCGAAGGGGTGAAGGGCCGGGTCATCGCCGTGGTCCAGCCGCACCGCTTCACCCGCCTGCGCGATCA
>DASTGC010000385.1:0-4302 GCA_035719485.1 Novosphingobium sp. | reverse complement strand
TAGAGCACACCCTTCACACGGGTGGGGTCACAGGTTCAATCCCTGTCGCGCCCACCATTCCGCAGGCCTCCCTATACGCCTTTTGCGCCATGGGCCGCTCGCCGGTCCTGGTCCACTGTGCCCGCCTTGGCATGATGGGGCGGCAATGGGGCATCTGCGCGCAATCGACCGAAGGCAGTGGCTGCGGGGAACGGCGGTCGCCGGGGGCATGGTTGCCATGCGCGGCGCGATGGCGCTCGCGGCGCCGGTGCGACCGGCGCCCGATGGAACCGCCCCGGCAACCCCGGCCGCGCCGTCAGCTGACGGACGCCCGCGGCTGCGTCCCCTGCGGGTCTCGCCCGACCAGCTGATCGACCTCAAGTGCTGCCTGCGCCCGCTGCGCGCCGCCGGACCGAACCTCGGAACCGAGTGGCTCGGCGATACGCTGGTCGTCCACAATTACGGCCACGGCGGCAGCGGCTGGTCCTTGTCCTGGGGCTCAGCCGAGGTGGCTGTTGGCAAGACGATGAGCGTCCTGCCCAGCCGGATCGCGGTGGTCGGCTGCGGGATCATCGGGCTCACCAGCGCAATCGTGGCCCAGCGGGCCGGGCTGGCGGTGACCATCTATGCGCGCGAGATGATCCAGCGCACCCGCTCGTTCCGCGCATCCGGCTCGTTCACCCCGGATTCGCGCATCGCCCTGCACGATCCCGCCGGCCCCGCCTTTGGCGATCTGTGGGAGCAGATGGCCCGCCTCTCGTGGAAGGCCTTCCGGACCATGCTCGGCATGCCGGGAAACCCGGTGGAATTCAGCGATTCCTACGCCGTGTCCGATAAGCCCATCACCCGCCGCGTGTGGACCCCGGACCCGGCGATCACCGAGGCGTGGAAACCCGGGGGGCTGCCGAAACAGAACTCGGAATTCGCCCACTACAACGACCGCATCAAGGACATCGTCCCCCAGGCCGTGCCGCTCAGCGCCGAGGAAAATCCGTTCCCTGCCTTCGCCTATGCGCAGCGCACTTCCACCATGCATTTCAACTTCGCCGACTATGCCCACCTGCTGCTGACCGAATTCTTCGCTCGCGGTGGCCGCTTCGTTGCCCGGGATTTCCATGGCCCGGGCGAGCTGGCGCACCTGCCCGAAAAAGTCGTGATCCATTCCACCGGCTATGCCGCCCGCGACCTGTGGGGCGACCAGACCGTCATGCCGGTGCGCGGGCAGACCGGCTGGCTCGTTCCCCAGGCCGAGGCCAATTACGGCCTGCGTTACAAGAACGCCTCGGTGCTCTCGAAGGCCGATGGGGTCGTGGTGATGAACAACCCGACCGAGATCGGCGACATGTTCGGTGTGGGCGATTCGATGGAGCTGGCGGATCGCGCGCCGATCGAGGAGGCCATGGCGCTGATCGCCGAGGTGTACCGCGCCCGGCCGGAGATCGCCGCATGAGCGCGCCCCGCCGCCACACCGCAGGCCGCCTCGCCCTGCTCGCCGCGACAGGCATCGCCCTTGTGGGGCTTGCCGGTACGCCGCAGCTCACTGCCGCCCCCGCGCGCACCCCAGCAGCGCCGGCCTTCACCGCCGCGGAAGCGCAGGCCGGTGCCGATCTCTACGCCGGGGCCTGCGCCATGTGCCATGGCGCCGCGCTTCAGGGCACCTACGAGGTGCCGCCGCTCACCGGGCGGTTCGTCGCCAACTGGGCTAATGCCCCGGTCGGCAACCTGCATGCCTATCTGCGGCGCGCCATGCCGCAGTTCGCGCCCGGCACGCTGTCCGAGCATGATGCCACCAACCTTGCCGCCTACCTCCTCCATGCCAACGGCCTGACGATCCGCTCCGCCCCCGGGCGGCCGGCGAAGGGCCCGGCCGAAGATCCGCGGCTGCGGGCCCTCATCACCTTGGCAAGAACGCAGCACCCCTGATCCCGCAGCCTGCGGTGCGAGGCGCTTGACCAGCATCAATGCGGCCGGCGCCCCTGGGGCTGGCTGGAGATCATCCCGCTCACCACCGGGCTGCTGCGGACCTGCCCCGCCTATTCACTGCTGGACGTGAATACAGGTGATCGCGAATAATATTCCTGTACTTCAACCCCTTGCGTTTTTACGCGGGAAAAGGTTTCGGCGTTAACCATTTCTGCAAGGATACGGGGTAATCCTTAGTCCCGACAGTTCCCGCATCGGCTGCGCACGGGCGCAATCGATTATCAGGGATGGCTGTCTGGGGACATTCCGGGGGTATCGTGATGACGTTCGAAAACAATGTTGGCGGAACGGAGCGCACCGTGCGCATCGTTGTGGGCGCCGCGCTTATGCTGCTGGCCTTTATCGGGCCCAAGACTCCGCTGGGCTGGCTGGGGATGATCCCGCTGGCAACCGGTTTCCTGTCGTTCTGCCCGCTCTATCACCTACTGGGCAAGAGCTCGGTCCCGGCCGAAGCGCCGGCCGAGAAGACCGAAGCCGAGTAAGCCGTTACTGATCCGCCGGCCCGCCTTGCGGCTGCCGGCGGTCGGCGCACCGGTCCATTCCCCCGATCCGACCATCCGCGCGCTGGACCAGCGCGGGTGGTCTGGTTGGGGGAGCGGGCCGGTGTTGTCGTTTGGGCGCCATTGCGCACCGGCCGCCTTGCGCTCGACCCGAGGCTGCGGCATGGCGCGGCGATGCACGACATCAAGCTGATCCGCGACAATCCCGAGGCTTTCGACGCCGGGCTCGCCCGCCGCGGGGTCGAGCCGATGGCGGGCGCCATCCTCGCGCTCGACAGCGCACGGCGCGCCGTGGCGACGACCATGCAGGAAGCCCAGGGCCGCCGCAACGAGGCGTCGAAGGCGATCGGCGCGGCCATGGGCCGGGGCGACAAGGACGCCGCCGAGGCGCTCAAGGCGGAAGTCGCCAAGCTCAAGGACACCCTGCCGCAACTCGAGCAGGAAGAACGTGAACTGACCGCGCAGTTGCAGGATGCGCTGGCCCGCTATCCCAACCTGCCGGATGCTGAAGTGCCGGAAGGTGAGGATGAGGCCGGAAACGTCGAGGTTTCCCGCTGGGGCACGCCGCGCAGCTTCGCTTTTCCACCCAAGGAACATGCCGATCTCGGCCCGGCCCTCGGGCTGGATTTCGAGACTGGGGCGCTGATTTCGGGGGCGCGGTTCACGTTCCTGCGCGGGCAAATGGCGCGGCTGCAGCGGGCGCTAGCGCAGTTCATGCTGGACACACAGACCCTGCAAGCGGGTTACACCGAATGTGCGGTGCCGCTGCTGGTCAAGGACGAGGCCGTGTTCGGCACGGGACAGCTGCCCAAGTTCGCTGAGGACCTGTTTCGCACTACTGACGGCCGCTGGCTGATCCCGACCGCGGAGGTATCGCTGACCAATGCCGTGCAGGGCCAGATCCTTCCCGAAAGCGCCCTTCCCCTCAGGATGACCGCGCTGACCCCCTGCTTCCGCTCCGAGGCGGGAGCGGCGGGCAAGGACACGCGCGGCTATATCCGCCAGCATCAGTTCGAGAAGGTCGAGCTGGTGGCGATCTGCCGCCCGGAGGACAGCGCGGCCGAACATGAGAAAATGACCGCGGCGGCCGAGGCGATCCTCCAGGCGCTGGACCTGCCCTATCGCAAGGTCCTGCTCTGCGCCGGGGACATGGGCTTCACCGCGCGCAAGACCTTCGACCTCGAGGTCTGGCTCCCGGGGCAGAACGCCTACCGCGAGATCAGCTCGATCTCCAACTGCGGCGATTTCCAGGCGCGGCGGATGAACGCGCGCTACCGGCCCGAAGGGCAGAAGGGGACCGAGTTCGTCCACACGCTGAACGGCTCGGGCCTCGCGGTGGGCCGCACGCTGGTGGCGGTGCTGGAGAACTACCAGGAGCCCGATGGCTCGGTCACGGTGCCCGAGGCCCTGCGGCCTTGGATGGGCGGCATCACCAGGCTGGAGCCGACCCGCTGATGCGCATCCTGCTGACAAACGACGACGGCATCAATGCTGCCGGCCTCAACGTGCTGGAGCGGATCGCCCGCCAGTTTTCCGATGACGTGTGGATCTGCGCCCCCGCCGAGGAGCAATCGGGCGCGGGCCACTCGCTGACACTGACCCGCCCGATCCGGCTGACAGAGCACGCCCCCCGCCGCTTTTCGGTAACCGGGACGCCCACCGATTCGGTCACCATGGCCCTGCGCAAGGTCCTCCCCGCGCCGCCCGACCTGATCCTGTCCGGCGTCAACCGGGGCGCCAACCTCGGCGACGATGTGACCTACTCCGGCACCGTCTCGGCTGCGATGGAGGGCACCCTCGCCGGGATCCGCTCGATCGCGCTGAGCCAGGTTTACCGCAA
>DASTGC010000384.1:0-3662 GCA_035719485.1 Novosphingobium sp. | reverse complement strand
ATCTTCGGCTCGCTCTCGTCAATTCCTCGGGAACAGCCGATCCGCGACAATCTCGAGGTGCTTTCCGCCCAGTCGCGCGAGATGGCCCGCTTGCGCGGCATCGTTGCCGCGCTTCGCCCCGAGGTCGAGGCCTCGATCGAGAAGGCACTCGGCCACACGCTGTTCCTTGACCGGCCGACGACCAGGCGCCTCAAGTCGTGGCGCGACAAGGCGCACGAGGCGGCGCGGCGCAAGGCCGGTTTCGCCTGGCACGCCTATCTCGAGGTCAAGGTCGCCGGAATTGTCGACACCATCGCCACCCTCGTCTGCCAGGCCGCGCCCGAGCTGGCCCACGAGGCCGTGGTTACAGCGCTCGAAGGGCACCTCCAGCGCCAGGGACTCGGCCGCCTGGCCTCGCCGGAAGGACTGGTCAGCGACGAGGCGATCGCCTTCCTCAAGGCCCACGACCTTGCCTTCCGCATCCGCCGCCTGCGCCTTCTCGCCCGCCGCCTCAGCCAGGACTGGGATGGCGATCCCGAAGTCTCCGACGAAGCCCGCCATGATGCACGCGACGCCGTATATCGCGCGCTTTCCCTCTACTTCGATCGCGAACCTCTGCCGCTGCTCGGCGAGGATTTCGCCGAAGCCGCCGCGCGGGTCCGGACCAATCCCGCCGCGGTACTGGAGATCCTCGAAAAGCGGCGCCAGCTCCCGGCGACCGACCTCGTCGTCGATGCCCTGTTGGCGGAGGCCCTGGGCAAGATGGTCCCGGCCCTGCGCCGCAAGGTCCTGCTATCTTACCTCGGCTTCCCGTGGTTCGATGCCGTCACCCTGCCCCTGCTGCGCGGCGAGGGGCTGACCGAGTTCGATCCGGTGAAGGTGGATCGCATCTCGCCAGACGATTGCTCCGCCATTCGCCAGGGCGGCGCCCATGCAACACTGCGCGGAGTTGAATTCTACAACTTCGGCGCCTTCTTCTCCCGCGCCTATCGCGAGAACGACTATCTCTGGGGCCGCCTTCACGGTGCCGAACGGATGATCGATCTCGTCGCCTCGGCCCTACCCAGCGCCGAGCCGATGACTGAGGCCGAGCTGAAGGGCTTCAAGCGGGACGCGTTCCTGGCGATTTTGGCGGAGGAGGAGGGGCGTTTGAACGCCGACCCGGGGCTGGTGGCGGGGATAAGGGCCGAGGTCGAACGGACGATGTCCTGACCACGACGGCTGTTCGTATTATCGTCGGGACGGTGGCCCGCCTACTCCGTCAGGTCGCTCCACGCGTCCTTGAGCCGGTCGAGGAACCCGCGGCTCTGGGGGCATTCCTCGCCGGTCTCGGTTGCCTGCAGTTCTCGCAGAATTTCCTTCTGCCGTGCGGACAGGCGGGTGGGCGTTTCCACCTGGATCTCGATCACCATGTCGCCCCGGCCGCGGCCCTGCAGCACCGGCATGCCCGCACCGCGCTGGCGCAGCTGCTTGCCGGTCTGGATACCCGCCGGAATGGAAATCTCGTGGCGCGTGCCGTCGAGCCCGGGGATCTCGATCGAGCCGCCCAGCGCCGCCGTGGTGAAGCTGATCGGCACGCGCGTCATCAGGGTGGTGCCGTCGCGCTCGAACACCTTGTGCCGCTTGACGTGGATGAAGATGTAGAGATCGCCCGCCGGCGCGCCGAACGGTCCGGCCTCGCCCTTGCCGGCAAGCCGGATGCGGGTGCCGTTATCGACACCTGCGGGTATCTGCACGTCCAGCGTCTGCGGCTTGTCCACCCGGCCCTCACCGCCGCAGGCGCGGCACGGGCTTTCGATCACCTCGCCCCGGCCCTGGCAGGTCGGGCAGGTCCGCTCGACCATGAAGAAGCCTTGCTGCGCGCGAACCTTGCCGTGGCCACCGCACATGGTGCAGCGCCGGGTGCCGGTGTCCGCGGTCGCGCCCGAACCGGCGCAGGGCTCGCAGCTGGCGGCCACCTCGATATCGATGGTAGCGCTCTTGCCATGGAACGCCTCGTCGAGGCTGATCTCCAAGTCGTAGCGCAGGTCCGCCCCGCGCCGGGCGCGCTGCTGGCCGCCACCGAAGGCGTTGCCGAAAATGGTCTCGAAGATATCGCCGATGTCGGAAAAGCCTTCGCCGCTTCCGCCCTGGAACCCGCCGCCCTGCTGGAAGGCGGCATGGCCATAGCGGTCATAGGCCGCGCGCTTCTGCGGGTCCTTGAGGCACTCGTAGGCCTCGTTGATCGCCTTGAAGCGGTTTTCCGAATCCTGGCAGCCCGGATTCTTGTCCGGATGGAACTTCATCGCCAGCTTGCGATAGGCGCTCTTGAGCGTGGCGTCGTCGGCTCCGCGCTCTACCTCAAGCAGTTCGTAATAGTCGATTTCGGCTGACATGCCCCGCCCCTAATGCGTTCCGCCGCCCACGAAAACACGCGAGCGGCGGAAGCTGTGCATTGCCGATCAGGCCTTGTGGTCGTCGACTTCCGAGAACTCGGCGTCGACCACGTCGTCGTCACCCGCGGGCGCTTCCGCCCCCGGCGAAGCCTGGGCGGCTTGCTCCTTCTCGTAGATCGCCTGGCCCATCTTCATGGCCTTCTCGGTGAGAGCCTGGGTCTTGGCGGTCATCTGGTCGGCATCGCCGCTCTCGATTGCGGCCTTCGCCTCGGCGATGGCGGCTTCGATCTCGCCCTTGAGCCCGGCGTCGATCTTGTCGCCGTTCTCTTCGAGCTGGCGCTCGGTCGCATGGACGAGGCTGTCGGCATTGTTGCGGGCCTCGGCCGCCTCGCGCCGCTTCTTGTCCTCCTCGGCAAACTTCTCGGCATCGCGGACCATCTGGTCGATGTCGGCGTCGCTGAGACCGCCGGAGGCCTGGATGCGGATCTGCTGCTCCTTGCCGGTGCCCTTGTCCTTGGCGCTCACGTTCACGATGCCGTTGGCGTCAATGTCGAAGGTCACCTCGATCTGCGGCACGCCGCGCCGCGCCGGCGGAATGCCGACAAGGTCGAACTGGCCGAGCAGCTTGTTGTCCTGCGCCATCTCGCGTTCGCCCTGGAAGACCCGGATCGTCACCGCCTGCTGGTTGTCCTCGGCGGTGGAGTAGATCTGGCTCTTCTTGGTCGGGATCGTGGTGTTGCGGTCGATCATCTTGGTCATGATGCCGCCCAGCGTCTCGATGCCCAGCGACAGCGGGGTCACGTCGAGCAGCAGCACGTCCTTGACATCGCCCTGCAGCACGCCGGCCTGGATCGCCGCGCCCATGGCGACGACTTCATCCGGGTTCACGCCGGTGTGGGGCTCCTTGCCGAAGAAGTCCTTCACCGCCTCGCGCACCTTGGGCATGCGGGTCATGCCGCCGACAAGGACGACCTCATCGATGTCCGAGGCCTTGAGGCCGGCATCGGCCAGAGCCTTCTGGCACGGAGCAATGGTACGCTTGATCAGGTCGGCCACCATGCGCTCGAGGTCGGAGCGGGTGATCGTTTCCACCAGATGCAGCGGGGTGGTCGCGCCGCCTTCCATGCGGGCGGTGATGAAGGGCAGGTTGATCTCGGTGGTCTGGGCGCTGGACAGCTCGATCTTGGCCTTTTCGGCGGCTTCCTTCAGCCGCTGGAGGGCGAGCTTGTCCGTGCGGAGATCCATGTTCTCCTTCTTCTTGAACTGGTCGGCCAGGTATTCGACCAGCTTGGAGTCGAAGTCCTCACC
>DASTGC010000383.1:0-2203 GCA_035719485.1 Novosphingobium sp. | reverse complement strand
TCTGCTGTGCTGCATTGGCCTTGCAGTGCTGTTGCAATTGCGCCTCGCCGCGCAGCTCGTGGCGCTCGCCTCGGTGCTGCCGGTGGCGGCCTATCCGTTCATGAAGCGCATCACCTGGTGGCCGCAGGCCTGGCTCGGGCTGGTCTTCTCGTGGGGGGCGCTGGTCGGGTGGGTTGAGGTGCGGGGCGATTACCTTGCTGTCCTGGCGAGCCTTTATGCCGGGTCGATCTGCTGGGTGATCGGGTACGACACGATCTATGCCCTGCAGGACCGCGAGGACGATGCGCTCGTCGGCATCCGGTCCAGCGCGCGGGCGCTTGGCAGCCATGTGACTGGCGGCGTCGCGGGGTTCTACCTTGCGGCTATGCTGTTGTGGTCACTGGCGTTCTGGCTGCTCCGGCCGGACTGGGTGGCGCTGCTGGCGCTTGTGCCCATCGCGCTGCACCTGTTGTGGCAGGTGGCGACGCTGGAGCCGGACGATGCGGACAATGCGCTGGCGCGGTTTCGCTCGAACCGGGCGGCGGGGCTGCTGGTGGCGCTGGCCTGCTGGGTGGTGGGAAACGCCTGACCCGCCGGTTCGGCGTCAAAATCTGGCAATCACCTCATAAACCTGATCCAGCGCGGCCTCGTCGATGCAATAGGGGGGCATCACGTAAACCGTGTTGCCGAGCGGGCGCAGGAGAACGCCGGCTTCGCGCGCTTCGGCCATCAGGCGGGGGGAGACATCGGCAAGGTAGCCTGCGGTGCCCGGGAAATCGGCGGCGGCGATGGTTCCGCACAGCCGGTGGTTTTCGACGTTGCCGAGCCGCGCGAGGCATTCGGCTTGCCGGACGGCAAGGGCGGCGATCCGCTCCGCCACCGGCTCCTCGCGCCAGATCGCGAGGTTGGCATTGGCGGCCGCGCAGGCGATCGGGTTGGCGGTGTAGCTGGAGGAGTGGAAGAACATCTCCGAGCGGTCGGCCGAGCAGTGGGCGGCGTAGATCGGCTCGCGGGCGAGGGTCACCGCGAGGGGGATCGCACCGCCGGTCAGGCCCTTGGACAGGCACATGAGATCCGGCACGATTTCGGCCTGTTCGCAGGCGAGCAGCGTGCCCGTGCGGCCCCAGCCGGTCATCACCTCGTCCGCGATGAACAGCACCTCGTGGGCTGCGCAGATCCGGTGCATCTCGGCCAGGACGGCCGGCGAATAGACCAGCATGCCGCCGGCGCCGAGCACCAGCGGCTCGACGATGAAGGCCGCCGCACCGGCCTTGCAGGCCGCTTCCAGCGCATCGAAGGTGGCCTGTTCGGCCCCGGCGGCCGGGAAGGGGACCGTGGCCACGTCGAACAACAGGGGCTCGTAGGCCTGGTTGAACACGCCGCGCGCGCCGACCGACATCGCGCCGATGGTGTCGCCGTGATAGCTGTGTTCCATCACCACGATGCCGTGTCGGTCCCGCCCCGTGTTGCGCCAGTAGCCCAGCGCCATCTTGAGCGCGACCTCGACACTGGTGGAGCCAGAATCGGAGAAGAACACCCGGGTCAGTTCGGCCGGCATGATCGCGCGCAGGCCGGCGGCGAGGGATTCGGCGGGCTCGTGAGTCCAGCCGGCGAAGATCAGCTGGTCGAGCTTCTGCGCCTGGGCGGCAATGGCGGCCATGATCCGGGGATGGCAATGGCCGTGGGTGGTGACCCACCACGAGGAGATCGCGTCGATCCAGCGCTGCCCATCAGGGCCATAGAGGAATGCGCCCTCGGCCCGTTGGACAAGCGGGATCGGCTCACCCAGGCCGTGCTGGGTGAACGGGTGCCAGATTGGCGAGCGGTTCATGCGAAGTCCTCCACCCGGAAGTTCGCGGCAAAAGCGGCAGCCAACCCGGGGGCATCGAGTGATGCCAGATGGGGCAGGCGGCCAAGGCGCCGGGTCTTGCCCATGGCGCAGATCGTCGCCTCGTTGTCGTCGTTGGCCTCGCCGACAAAGGCGAGGCCAAGCACGGGGACCTGGCGGGCGCGCAGGGCTTCGAGCGACAGCAGGGTGTGGTTGATGGTACCGAGTGTGGTGCGCGCAACCAGGACGACGGGCGCCGCCCAGCGGGCGAACTGGTCGACATAGAACAGGTTGCGGGTGAGCGGGACCATCAGGCCGCCTGCCCCTTCGATCACCAGCGGCCCGTCGATTTGCGGGAGCACGAGCCGCGCCGGATCGATCGTCACCCCGTCGAGC
>DASTGC010000382.1:0-3210 GCA_035719485.1 Novosphingobium sp. | reverse complement strand
ACCACATTGCCGACATTGTCGGCTTCGGCATCGCCGGCACCTTGGTCGCCTTCGGCAAGGGGGATGGCACCTTCACCCAGGCGAGCCTCGACGTGGGCGACTTCGGCAAGAACCAGGGTTGGTCGAGCGACAACACCTTCCACCGCGAGGTGGCGGACGTGAACAAGGATGGCTTGGCCGATATCGTGGGCTTTGGCATCGCCGGGGTGCTGGTGGGGACGAACCAGGGTGATTTCCTGGTTTGACCTTGTCTAGCGCTGGGCCAGCCAGGCGGCGCAGTCTTCTCCCAGTTCGGCCACGGCGCGCTGTTCGTAAGCGGCGGAGAGGTCGGCGGGCAGCGTCGTTTGCCAGCGGCCGTTGGTGCCCTTGTTGATGAAGGTCTCGGCGCCGGCATCCCAGAAGGCGCCGCCGAGGGGGGCGGACTTGGCGGCGTTGGCTTTCATCCAGTCGAACGAGCAGTAGGTTTCGATGCTGGGCCAGTCCTGCGGCTTGACCTCGACTTCGAGGAATTCGGCGATGGCGCGCATCTGGCCCGGGGTGTCGCGCTTGAGTTCGGCGAAGTGGACCAGCTTGACATTGGGTAGCTCGCGGATCGCCCACCAGCTGCGGATGTTTTCCCAGTAGGACCAGAAGGGGTAGCCATCGCCCTCCAACCAGGCGCGGAAGTATTCGGCGATGTCTTCAGGGGGCGGTTCGATCGGGGGGCCGACCCGGCCGGGGGTGTCGTTGAGGGCGTCGTACCACATGGCATTGGCGTTGGCGTGATGGTTGTGGAGGCTCCACACGACGTCGCGGCCGTCGCGGGCGAGGTAGATGTATTTCGCGCCGGGCGAGAAGCGCAGGGCATCGACCGGCAGGTGGGTCTTGAGGACACGGCGGTGGGCCTGGCCCTCGATCAGCGGCAGCTTGACCGCCTTGGGCGGCACCCGCAGGTCGACCCAGGGCGAGATTTCGGACAGTTGCAGATCGGGATCGGGGCCGAGCAGCATCTGCGCGACGATCTGCTGGGTCCAGGTGGTGCCGGACTTGCCGTAGGTGGCGACGACCACGTCATCGTCGCGGAACTCGAGGTCGTTCCAGACGGTGGAATCGAAATGGTGGTTGTGGAGCTCGCGGGTCTTCTGCGGCTGCGGGGCGGCGGTGGCCATCAGGTGTCTCCCGGATGTCGGGTGGAACGGGGCGAAAATTTCTCGCTCACACCGTTTCCGCAGGCCCCTGGCGAGGGGCCGATGCGGAAAAGATGAGCTCGGGGGGAGACTATCATTGCCGGGCGGTTGGTGAAAGTCGGCCGTTGGGGAAACGGCGAGACTGCGGGTTGCGCGCAGCGCGGACAGGCCTGGCCCAGCCGGTGGCGGAACAGGGCCGGATGGAATGGGCAGGCAGCGGTGATGGAGGGAGGGCTTGTAGCGCCGCGGTTCGCCCAGGGCCGCCTCCATCACCCGCTGTGCGAACTGTCCTCCCTCCTCCGGTGGGGAGGACTTCAGTAGGCCACCTCGAGCTGGAGCCAGAATTTCGTCGTATCCACGCCGAACCGGTCGGCGTTGTAATCTGCATATTTGGCCAGGAGGTTTGCCCGACCGATCCTGAAACCGAGCGAGGCGTCCCATTCATTGCCATAGTGGAGCGAGGCCACATCGCTGTCGAAGCGGTGATAGGTCAGCACCGCGTTGAGGCCTGGCAAGGCCTTCATGCCCGCGAACTTGTAGCTCACGCCGCCGTACCAGTCCTTGAGGCCGTTGGGGGGAGTGACGAGGAACAGGTCGGCCCAGCCGTTGAACTTGTGGAGCGTGGCCATCGGCGTCTGGAAGGCGCGGGCGCCGTTGCCGCCGAGCTGTTCGTAGCCGGCGGTGAGGCCGAGCGGACCATGGGCGAGGGTGCCTTCGCCGGCGATGTAGTCGACCGTGTAGTTGGCCGGGTTCTGCTTCCAGTCGGACTGGCGAGCGTAGCTGGCGGCGAGGTTGAGCTTCGTCTTCGGTGCGACCGGCAGGCTGGTGGTCAGCCGCAGGCCGTAGGTCTGGGTGTCGGCATTGGGGGCGGCGAGGGTGCCGAGCTGCTCGGCGGGGTCATAGTCCAGCAGGTAGGCGAAGGCCTTGGCCTGGACCGGGCCGAGCTTTGCGCCGGCGCCGAGGAACCAGAACTTGCCGTCGTAGGCCGTGCGCGGGCCGGCATCGATGCCGAAGATGGTGCGCTGGCTGATCGCATAGGTGCCGTCGAACGTGACCGGGCCCCAGGCGGCCTCGGCGCGGGCGGCATCGAAAGTCTGCTCGTTCTGGCGCCAGCCGACCGAGCCGACGAAGCGCTGGTCATCAAGGTTGATGCGCTGGCGGCCGACGGTGAGCGTGAAGGGCTTGGACTTGTATTGCAGCTGGAGCCGGTTGAGCTCGACGTTCATCGGATCGGCGACGACGGCATAGCCGGTGCGGCGCTGGCTGTCGGCGATGGGGAAGGCGAAGGCGTTGTAGTGATCGTCGAGGGCGAGGGTGCCTTCCGCCTCGGCGAGGAAAGCAAGACCCGAAGCATGGCGCAGTTCGGCCCCGGCGCGCAGGCGCAAGGTGACCGCATCGGCATCGACCGTGGGCGTGTCGACGTGTTCGTAGCGCAGGCGGCCGTCGATGATCGGGTCGAGGGTGAAGCCGTCACCGATCTTCACCGGATCGCCGAACACCGGCTTGGCCGGAGCGGCGAGGGCAGGTGCGGCCAAGGCCGAACTGGCCAGGGCAATACCCCAAACGAGTGTGTTCTTCGTGTTCATGTCAAAACCCCCATTGTTGCGCCGGTGCCTCCCTGTGGCGCCGGCATTTCCGCCTAAGGTCTACAAAGGCACGACCTCCCCGCGTCCGGTCTTGCGTGAGACCGGATCATTGGCACTCCCGAATGCGATGTTGGCCGGATCAGGCGGCCAGCGACGGATTCCGGTGGAATTCGTGCAAGAAGCGGATCACGTCGCTGCGCGCGGCGCCATATTCCGGCAGGTCGATCACCTTGAGCCGGTTGCGCGGCCGGGCGAGGCTGACTTCACGGTCCTGTCCGATCCGGGCGGCCGGTCCGTTCGTCATCATCACCACGCGGTCGGACAGGAGCACGGCTTCGTCGACGTCGTGAGTGATCATCAGCACGGTGTTCTGCAACTGCGACTGGAGTTCCATGACCACGTCCTGCAGCGCCGCTCGGGTCAGCGCGTCGAGGGCGCCGAACGGCTCGTCCATGAGC
>DASTGC010000381.1:0-3653 GCA_035719485.1 Novosphingobium sp. | reverse complement strand
CCGGCCGCAGCAGGAGCAGCCCGGCGGCCGCAGCCAGCGCCACCGGCATGATCAGCTGCCACAGTAGCGCCAGCCGCAGGGTCGAGCTGGCCCAGTCCCCGCCCTTTTTCAGGTTGGCGGTGACCATGGCATGCCACCATTCCGGCCAGTGCCCGGCCCACGCATACCAGCCGGCGATCAGCAGGGTCGGCAGGGCGCCGAGCAGCGCCCAGCGCGCCGCGCGGGCGAGGATCCAGGCCAGCGGTTCGTTCGAGCGCAGCGAGGCGGCGACGAGGACAAGTCCGAAGTAGGCGCCTTCGAACAGGGCGCTGGTCTTGATCGTGATGGCGCAGCCGGCAAGCAGCATGGCGAGGCTTGCGGCCGGGCTGCCGCCGCCGCGCTCCAGCCTCGGGCAGGCGCGCAGCACCAGCAGGGCCGCGGCGGCGACCGGCAGGTTGTAGAACACCGGGCTCTGTCCGCCGAAGCCGAACAGCGGCGTCAGCCACACGAGGTAGAGCGCGCCGGTCAGCAGGGCGCCTTGCGCTCCCGTCCAGCGCAGAGCCATGCGGGCGATGACCAGCGCGGTGGCCGCCGCGCTCGCGGCCGCGGCAAGCTGGTAGGCCACCGGAGCAGCCGATATCCCCGTGATCGCCCAGTAGATCAGGAACAGGCCGAGCGGTTTCCTGTCCCATACGTCGACATAGGGCAGCGCGCCCTGGTGCATGGCAAGGCCGACTGTATGGTAGAACGTCTCGTCGGCCATGATGTTGGGATCGCCCAGCGACGACCAGCGCAGCACGAGGGCAAGCCCCGCGAGCAGCAGTGCCTGCACCGGCGCCTGCCCGATTAGCCGGGCGGCGCCCGTCGGCTCGCTTGCGCTGATCGATCCCATGATGTCCCCTTCCGGCTCGCAGTCTAGCGGGGTTCGCTAGCGAGGGAAGGGGGGCGAAAAGGGGGTGACTCTTCGGCCCGCTTCGCCTAAGGGCGCCGCTCCCATCAAGCGCGATTCAAAGCGAAAGCGAGTGCTACGACATGAAACTCAACGACATCCGTGACAATTCCGGTGCCCGCAAGGGCCGCATGCGCGTCGGCCGCGGCATCGGTTCGGGCAAGGGCAAGACCGCCGGGCGCGGCCAGAAGGGCGCCAAGGCGCGTTCGGGCGTTTCCGTCGCCGGGTTCGAGGGCGGCCAGATGCCGCTCCACATGCGCATCCCGAAGCGCGGCTTCAACAACATCTTCGCCAAGGACTATGCCGAGGTGAACCTGGGCCTCGTCCAGAAGGCGATCGACGCCGGCAAGCTCGACGTGAAGGGCACGATCGATCACGCCGCGCTCAAGGCTGCCGGCCTCGCCCGTGGCGGCAAGGACGGTGTCCGCCTGCTCGGCAAGGGCGCCTTCTCGGCCAAGGCGAACTTCGCCGTCGCCGGTGTCTCGGCCGGTGCCAGGGCCGCGGTTGAGGCGGCCGGCGGTTCGGTCGCCGTGGCCGAAGCCGGTCCGAGCGAGCAGGAAAAGAAGGCCGCTCGCGCCGCTGCCAACAAGGCCGCCAAGGCCTGATCCGAAACCGTCGTCCCGGGCTCCCGGGACTGCCGAGGCCCCGTTGGGCAGATCGGCGGTCCCGGTGATCGCCGGGACGACGCGTTTTTGTCCCGCCCGGGTTCGACAAGCGCGGCGCCACCCTATATGGGGCTGCCACGCAACCAAGGCTCTCATCTGACATGGCTTCACGCGCCGACAATATCGCGAGCACTCTCAGCCTCGCCAACTTTTCCAAGGCCACCGAGCTCAAGAAGCGGATCTGGTTCACGATCGGCGCGCTGATCGTCTTCCGGTTCCTTTCCTTCGTGCCGCTGCCGGGCGTGAACCCGCTGATCCTCTCGGACCTCTACAGCCGCACCCAGGGCGGCATCCTCGACCTGTTCAACACCTTCTCCGGCGGCGGCCTCCAGCGCATGAGCCTGATCGCGCTCGGCGTGATGCCCTACATCACCGCCTCGATCGTGGTGCAGCTCGCCGCCTCGCTCCATCCGGCGCTCGCTGCGCTCAAGAAGGAAGGTGAAAGCGGGCGCAAGAAGCTGAACCAGTACACCCGCTACGGCGCCGTCGTGCTCACCGCCGTCCAGGGTTGGTTCGTGGCCTCCGGGCTCGAAGCCTATGGCGCGTCGAGCGGGCTGCAGGCCGTGGTCATGCCCGGTGTGGTCTTCCGCCTTGGCGCCGTAATCTCGCTCATCGGCGGGACCATGTTCCTGCTCTGGCTGGGTGAGCAGATCACCAGCCGCGGCATCGGCAACGGCACCTCGCTGATCATCATGGCCGGCATCGTCGCGCAGATGCCAACATTCATCGCCAACCTGTTCGAAGGCGGCCGCTCCGGCTCGATCTCCGGCTTCACCATCGTTGGCCTCGTCGTCCTGCTGATCGCGCTGATCCTCGGCATCTGCTTCTTTGAGCGCGCCACGCGCCGGCTGCTGATCCAGTATCCCAAGCGGGCGACGCAGAAGGGCATGATGCAGGCCGATCGCAGCCACCTGCCGCTCAAGCTCAACACCGCCGGCGTGATCCCGCCGATCTTCGCCAGCTCGCTGCTGCTGCTGCCGCTGACCATTACCCAGTTCGCCGGCAATTCGGTCTCGCCAGATACGACCGTGGGCAACTTCATCGTCTCGCTCAACCAGTATCTGGCCCACGGCAAGCCGCTCTACATGGCGCTCTATGCGCTGGGGATCATCTTCTTCTCGTTCTTCTACACCGCGGTCGTCTTCAACCCCGAGGAAACGGCGGAGAACCTCAAGAAGAATGGCGGTTTCATCCCCGGTATCCGTCCGGGCAAGAACACGGCGACCTATCTTGATCACGTGCTCACCCGGATCACCGTGCTGGGCGCGGCCTACATCACGATCGTCTGCGTCATCCCCGAATGGGTCATCGCCCAGACCGGCGTGCGCCTGTTCTTCGCCGGCGGCACCTCGCTGCTGATCGTGGTCAATGTCACGGTCGATACGATCACCCAGATCCAGTCCCACATGCTGGCCCACCAGTATGGCGATCTGATCAAGAAGGCGAAGCTCAAGGGCCGCATGCGCTAGGGTATTCCGCTGATAGTTGCGCGCCGGGCTTGACGCAGCCCGGGGATGTCCGATCAAGCGACAGGCCAGGCAAAGGCTGGCAAGGTTACAGGGAGAGGTCCTGTCATGAACATCATTCTTCTGGGGCCTCCGGGCGCAGGCAAGGGCACCCAGGCGCAGCGCCTGGTCGAGCGCCACGGCATGCGCCAGCTCTCCACCGGCGACATGCTGCGCGCCGCGGTGAAGGCCGGCACGCCCGTCGGCCTCCAGGCCAAGGCCGTGATGGAGCGCGGCGAACTCGTGTCTGACGAGATCGTCTCGGCCCTGATCGGTGAGGAACTCGATTCGATGGGGCCGGACACCGGCGCCATTTTCGATGGCTATCCGCGCACCGAGGCCCAGGCCCATTCGCTCGACGCGATCCTCTCGGGCCGCGGCCGCTCGCTTGACCGGGTGATCGAGCTCGCCGTCGACGAGGACGCCCTGGTCGAGCGGATCACCGGCCGCTACACCTGCGCCAATTGCGGCAAGGGCTATCACGACAAGTTCGAGCAGCCGCGCGAACTCGGCACCTGCGACAAGTGCGGCAGCCATGAGTTCAAGCGCCGGCCC
>DASTGC010000380.1:0-2283 GCA_035719485.1 Novosphingobium sp. | reverse complement strand
GGTGCAGGTTCTCGCTCCGCTCGAACTAGTCCCTCGACACGCTCTGGAGGAACGGGGTCTTGTTCGGGCGACCCTAGTGAAAATCCCGTGACCTCGGCAGGATCCGCACGTTGCGCGGATGCCGCCCCGGGTTGGGGCTGGCTTGCGGGTGCTTGATCGCATCGCCCCGCGCAACCTCCGGCTCGCACACCTCCCCCGCAGCCAGTTCCCCCAGCAGGTGGGTCGCATCGTGGACCCGCGCCACCATCAGGTGGACCACGCCCTCCTTGCTGCGCTGGATCTCGCCGGCGATCACCATCAGCCGCGCGGCCATGACCGGGCGCCGCTGGGTCTCGAAATCCCGCGACCACATCAGCGCGTTGACGATCCCGGTCTCGTCTTCCAGCGTGATGAACAGCGCGTTGCCCTTGCCGGGGCGCTGGCGGATCAGGACCACCCCGGCGGTGTGGACCTTGGCGCCGTCCTTCGCGGCATTGACCTCGGCACAGGAAAGGATGCCCCGCCCGGCCAGCTGCGCGCGGAGGAATTGCATCGGGTGGCCCTTCAGCGACAGGCGCTGGGTCTGGTAGTCGGTGACCACTTCCTCGGCCAGCGGCATCGGCGGCAGGTCGGCATCGGGCTCCCGGGCGAGTTCGGGCGCATCCATCGCATCGAACAGCGAAAGCTGGCGGGCCGGCACGCGGCGCACTTCCCACCCGGCCTCGCGGCGGGAGAGGGCGAGCGAGCCGAGGGCATCGGCATCGGCCAGCAGCGAAAGCGCACGGGGCGGCAGGGCCGCGCGGCGGGCAAGATCCTCGAGGCTGGCGAAGGGGGCCTGCGCGCGCGCCGTCACCAGTCCCTCAGCCCAGGCCTCGCGGAAGTGATCGATCTGCCGCAGGCCGAGGCGGAGGATCCGCTCGCCTTCCAGGGTCGAATCCCAGTGGCTCGCGTTCACGTCGAGCGGGCGCACCTCCACCCCATGCTCGCGCGCGTCGCGCACCAGTTGCGCCGGGGCATAGAAGCCCATCGGCTGGCTGTTGAGCAGGGCGCAGGTGAAGGCCGCCGGCCAGTGGCATTTCAGCCATGACGAGACATAGGCGAGCCAGCCGAAAGCCTGGGCGTGGCTCTCGGGAAAGCCATATTCGCCGAAGCCCTTGATCTGCTCGAAGCAGCGCTCGGCAAAATCGCGCGGATAGCCGCGGCTCACCATGCCCTCGACCAGCTTCTCGTTGTAGCGCCCGACCGTGCCGAGGTGGCGGAAGGCGGCCATCGAGCGGCGCAGGCCATCGGCATCGGCCGGGGTGAAGCCAGCGGCAACGATAGCCAGCTTCATCGCCTGCTCCTGGAACAGCGGCACGCCCAGCGTCTTGCCGAGCACCTCCCTCAATTCGTCCGGATTGTCCCGCGGGCCGGGGAATTCCACCTTCTCCTCGCCGTTGCGGCGCCTGAGGTAAGGGTGGACCATGCCTCCCTGGATCGGCCCCGGCCGCACGATCGCGACCTGGATGACGAGGTCGTAGAGCTCCTTCGGCTTCATCCGCGGCAGCATGGCGATCTGGGCGCGGCTTTCGACCTGGAAGGTGCCGATCGAATCGCCGGTCTGGAGCATGGCATAGGTCGCCCGGTCCTCGCGCGGGACGGTGGCGAGGGTATAGTCGCCGAGGCCATGCTTTCGCAGCAGGTCGAAGGCCTTGCGGATCGCGGTGAGCATGCCGAGCGCCAGCACGTCGACCTTCATCAGGCCGAGTTCCTCGATGTCGTCCTTGTCCCATTCGATGAACGTCCGCTCGGGCATCGCGCCGTTGTGGATCGGCACGATCTCGTCGAGCCGGCCCTGCGTCAGGATGAAGCCGCCGACGTGCTGCGAGAGGTGGCGGGGGAATTCGAGCACGCGCCCGATCAGGTCGCGCAGCCGGTGCATTTCCGGGCTGTCGGGATCGAAGCCGGCCTCGTCGAGCCGCTCGGGCGGCATCCGGCTGCCGCCCCAGTGGCCCCAGATCGTGCCCGAAATCCGCGCGGTGACATCCTCGCTGAAGCCCAGCGCCTTGCCGACCTCGCGGATCGCGGACCGCGGGCGGTAGTGGATCACGGTTGCCGCGATCCCCGCCCGCTCGCGGCCGTAGCGCGAATAGATGTACTGGATCACCTCCTCGCGGCGCTCATGCTCGAAATCTACGTCGATGTCGGGCGGCTCGCCCCGCTGCTCGGAAAGGAAGCGCGAGAACAGCAGCTTCTCCTTCACCGGATCGATCGGGGTGATCCCGAGGAAGTAGCAGACCAGCGAATTGGCCGCCGAGCCGCGCC
>DASTGC010000379.1:0-4981 GCA_035719485.1 Novosphingobium sp. | reverse complement strand
GAAGGCCAGCGCGTCACTCGCGGCCAGCCTCTGTTCCTCCTTGCCGATGCCGAACAGCGCGCCCTCTCGGACCAGGCTGCCGCCCAGCGCCGCGCCGCCGAGCAGACCGAAGCGCGGACCCTCGCCCTGTTCCGCCAGGGTTGGGTGACGAAAGCGGCCCGCGACCAGGCCGTCGCCACGGCCGATGCCGCCCGGGCTGCCGAAGCCACTGCGGGCGCCCGGCAGGATCAGCTCGTCGTCCGCGCCGAGATCGATGGCGTGGTCACCAAGCGGGATGCCGAACCGGGCGAACTGGCCAGCCCGACGCGCGTTCTTGCCCAGCTCGGCGATCCCGCCCGCATCCGGGTCACCGCGACGATCGACGAGCGCGACATCGCCCGCGTCGCGGTCGGCCAGCAGGCGCTGATGAGCACCGACGCGATGCCTGGCAAGGCGATCCCCGCCCGGGTGGCCGAGATCACGCCCGGCGGCGATCCCAGCCAGCGCGCCTTCCGCGTCCGGCTGCTGCCGACCTCCGCCGGAAATCTCCCGCTCGGCCTCAGCCTCGAGGTCAACATCATCACCCGCCGCAAGGACCGCGCCCTGCTCCTCCCCGCAAGCGCGGTGAACGGCGGCAAGGTCTGGCTGGTCCGTGAAGGTAAGGCCCATGCCCAGGACATCCGCACCGGCGTGGTCGGCACCGAGCAGGTGGAAGTTCTCTCCGGCGTCTCAACGGGCGACGCGGTGATCGACAAGCCGCCAGAAGGGCTGAAGGAAGGCCAGCACGTCAAAGGGGCCAAGTAGATGGCGGCGCCTGCCCTTGGCCGTGCCCTCGGCCGCCTCGGCCTGCTGGTCCATATCGCCGCCAAGCACCTACTGATGCGGCGGCGGCAGACGCTGGTGGCGGTCAGCGGCGTCGCGGTCGGCGTCGGTTTCTTCCTTGCCGTGTCGGCGCTGATGGTCGGCAGCCAGGCCGACTTCGTGAAGACCCTGATCGATACGGCCCCGCACATCATCATCTCGGATGAACGCCGCAGCCCGCCGCCCCAGCCCGGCGTAGCAGCCTATGGCTCCGGGGCGGTCCAGCTCCATGGCTACAAGGTCCGCAGCGAGGTCCGCGGGATCAAGGACTGGCAGGCGATCCTGCGCGAGGTAAACGAGATTCCGGGCGCGATCGGCAGCCCGAGCCTCTCCGGCGCGGTCACCCTGCGCGTCGGCGGGCGCGAGGAAGGCCTCGCCGTCGTCGGTATCGATCCCAGCATCGAGGCAAAGGTCAGCACGATTGCCGACAAGCTGCGCACTGGCCGGCTGATCGATCTCGAACGCGTCCAGGGCGGGGTGATCATCGGCGAGGACCAGGCGCAGCGCCTTGCCCTCGGCATGGGGGATATCGTCGCTGCCACCTCGGCGCGCGGCGGCACGCGCAACCTCAAGATCGTCGGCCTGTTCAAGCGCGGTCAGATGCAGCTGGGCTCAGGCACCGGCTACATGCTGCTGCGCGAAGCCCAGTCACTACTCGGCCGCCCGTTCATCATCAACCGCATCGGCGTGAAGCTTACCGATCCCTATGCCGCGCAGGACGTCGCCGCCCAGCTTGAGCGCCGCCATGCCTACAAGGCCGAATCCTGGCAGGAACGTTCGGCCGATTTTCTTGGCCTGCTGCTCACCCGCAATGTCATCATGTATTCAGTCGTCTCGGCGATCCTGCTGGTGGCGAGCTTCGGCATCTATACCGCCGTGTCCAACTCCGTGGCCGACAAGCGCCGCGATATTGCCATCCTGCGCTCGATCGGCTTCAGCCAGGGCGATCTCCAGCTCGTGTTTGTGCTGGAGGGTGTGGTCCTTGCGGTGATCGGCGTCGTGCTTGGCTGGGGTCTCGGCTATGTCCTGATGGAGATTCTTGGCAGCTTGAAGTTTCCCATTTCCGGAGATGTCCAACGCATCCCGCTTGATCGCAGCAGCCGGCAATACCTGGTGGCCGCGGGGGCCTCGCTCAGCTCAGGGATCGTCGCTGCCTGGCTTCCGGCGCGCAAGACTGCGCTGGTCGATCCGGTCGATATTCTGCGCGGCGCGGTGTGATCGTGGCAGAACCAGCCCCGGTCCTCATCACAAGGCAGCTCGGGCGCAGCCTGCCGGGTGATCCCCCGGTCACCCTCGTCACGGGCGTGGACCTCGCGATCGAACCGGGAAAGTTCACCGCCATCGTTGGGCCTTCCGGCTGTGGCAAGAGCTCGCTGCTCTACCTGCTCGGGCTGATTGACCGCCCAACTGCCGGCCAGTTGATGCTTGACGGCCAAGACGTCACGCCGCTCTCGGGCGACGAACGCGCGCGCATCCGGCTGGAGCGGTTCGGCTTCGTCTTCCAGTTCCATTTCCTCCTGCCGGAATTCAACGCCCTGGAAAACGTGATGCTGCCGATCCGCCGCCTTGGCCGGCTGACCTTCGAAGAGGCCCAGGATCGCGCACATGAACTGCTTGGCCAGATGGGGCTGGCCGACAAGGCGATGAAATCGCCAGACAAGCTCTCCGGCGGCGAACGGCAGCGGGTCGCCATCGCCCGCGCTCTTGCCAACGACCCGATCCTCGTGCTCGGCGACGAGCCCACCGGCAATCTCGACAGCGTAAACTCGGCCCGCGTGGTCGACCTGTTCCGCCAGCTCGCCCACCAGCAGGGCCGCGCCGTCGTCTGCGTGACTCACGACCTCGAGATCGCCGAATTGGCCGACATCCGGGTATCGATGCTCGATGGCCGGATCAGCGAGGTCCGGCGGAAATAGGCCGCGTGCCCCTTTGGACAGGGCAACGGGTGGAACCCCCTCACCTCGGCACCCGTTCCCCTTTCACAACGGGAGCGGGCGACAGGAAAGGATTTCACCATGCGATACGATCAGGGCAATCCGGCGGAACTGCGCCAAAAGTTCTGGGAAGCGATGGAGGATTCGCCGTTCGTCATGCTGCAGCTGGACCAGTCGGCGGACAGCGCTGCGCCGATGACCGCCCAGCTCAACAAGGACGCCAACCACGCGATCTGGTTCTTCACCTCGCGCGACAATCACTTCGCGCCCGGCGGCCCGGCCACGGCCACCTTCGCCTCCAAGGGCCATGACGTCTTCGCCCGCTTCACCGGGACGCTGGTCGAGGAAATCGACCGCGCCCGGCTCGACAAGGAGTGGAACAACTACGTCGAGGCCTGGTTCAAGGGCGGCAAGGACGACCCCAACCTGCTGATGCTGCGCATGGACCTCGGCCCCGCCGCGATCTGGGCGGGCGAGGTCGGCGCGCTCAACACGGTCAAGATGGCGCTCGGCATGGACGTGACCGACACCATCAAGGGCGGCTTCGCCGAGACGCGGATTTAGTGAGTAGATAACTCAGTAAGGTCAACCGTTCCTCCCGAGCGAAGTCGAGGAACTATGCCGAGCGCCAGCGAGGCGGCGGCAGTGCCAATTCTCGCTCCGCTCGAAATAATCCCTCGACAAGCTCGGGAGGAACGGATGAGAGTTGAATCAGGCGTCTTTGTAACCGGGCGTGTGCGCGCCAGGAACCGGCGGCACCGGCTGGGGCGGGGCGTCCGCGTCGTCCTCGTGCACCTCCACCAAGCCGCGACCGACATGGCTGTGGTGCCGGCTATAGGCGAAGTACACCACCAGCCCGATCACCGCCCAGCCGGCGAATAGTTCGAGCGTGTAGGCCGAGAGGCTGAAGAACAGGTAGACGCATCCGGCAATCGCCAGAGGAGCGACCACTGCGACCGCCGGGGTCCGGAACGGCCGGTGGCGCTTGGGATCGGTCTTGCGCAAGACCATCACTGCAATCGCCACCATGGCGAAGGCGAATAGAGTGCCCGAGTTGGAGATGTCCGCCAGCGCGCCCACCGGAAACAGCGCCGCGAACATCGCCACGAACACGCCGGTGATGATCGTGACAACGTGCGGCGTGTGATACTTGGGGTGGACCCGGCTGAGGCGTTCCGGCAGCAGACCGTCGCGGCTCATCACGAAGAAGATCCGGGTCTGGCCGAACATCATCATCAGGATGACCGAGGGCAGTGCGAAACCGGCGGCGAGGCCGACGAGATTGCCGATCTGCTTCCAGCCGATCTCACGCAGGGTCCATGCCAGAGCCTCCTTGGAACAGACGACCACTTCCTTTGCCTGCGCCGCGCAGGCCGCGGCAAGCTCGGTGCTGCCAGGCGAGATGCCCTTGCCCGAAGCGTCGAGCAGCGGACTGGCGCCGACTGAGCCGATCACGCCCGAGGCCACCAGAAGGTAGAACACGGTGCAGATGCCAAGGCTGCCGATCAGGCCGATCGGCATGTTGCGCTGCGGGTCCTTGGTTTCCTCCGCCGCGGTGGAGACAGCGTCAAAGCCGACATAGGCGAAGAAGATCGAGGCCGCTGCCGCCGAGATGCCGCCGAAGCCAAGCGGGGCAAATGGGCGGAAATGCTCGGTGTTCATCACTGGCAGGGCGAGCACGCAGAACAGGGTCAGCGCGGTGATCTTCACCGTCACCAGGACGGCATTGAACGCCGCGGATTCGCGCGTGCCCAGCACCAGCAGCCAGGTGACCAGCAGCGAGATGAGGAAGGCCGGCAGGTTGATGAAGCCGCCGGTGGCGATCGCCATCTGGATCGCGTCGCTGTTGGCCGCCCCGAAAGCGAGCTTGATCTGGGCGATCAGGGCATCGGCATTGGTCAGCGCGTGAGGCAGCTCGATCCCGGCATAGCCGCGCAGAAGCCCGACGAAGTAGCCCGACCAGCCAACCGCCACCGCGCCTGCCGCCACGGCATATTCGAGCACCAGCGCCCAGCCGACCATCCAGGCCATGAGCTCGCCCATCACCGCGTAGGAATAGGTGTAGGCCGAGCCCGAGACTGGGACCATCGCCGCCATTTCCGAGTAGCACAGGGCAGCCACGGCGCAGACCACGCCGGCGATGATGAAGCTCAGCAGCATGCCCGGCCCGGCCTTCTGCGCGGCCTCGGCCGTCAGCACGAAGATGC
>DASTGC010000378.1:0-10186 GCA_035719485.1 Novosphingobium sp. | reverse complement strand
TCGCCTCGGAAAAGGAGCTCGCCTTCGAGGTCGAGTTCGACGAGGCTCTGCCCCAGTCGATCCAGACGGACGAGAAGCGCCTGCAGCAGATCGTGCTCAACCTGCTGTCCAACGCCTTCAAGTTCACCGCGAAGGGCGGCGTTACGCTCAGCGCCCGGCCCGCGCACCGGGGGTGGAGCCCGACTCACCCGGTGCTGGGCGAGGTCGACACGGCGCTGGAGATCTCGGTCCAGGACACCGGCATCGGCATCCCCGAAGACAAGCAGAAGCTGATCTTCGAGGCCTTCCAGCAGGCCGACGGTACGACCAGCCGCAAGTATGGCGGCACGGGCCTGGGCCTGTCGATCAGCCGCGAGATCGCCCGCCTGCTGGGCGGCGAACTGCAGGTGCGCTCGGTGCCCGGCGAGGGTTCGACCTTCACGCTATACGTGCCGATGAAAGCCGTTGCGGCGCCCACGGCGCTGTTGATCGCCCCGACCACTGACGGCGACGCCGTGATGGGCTTTGCCCCGCAGGACGACCGAGACGAGCTTGGCAGCGATCCCTTCGTCCTGATCGTCGAGGACGACCCGACCTTCGCCACGGTGCTGCTCGAACTGGCGCACCAGTCCGGCCTCAAGGGGGTGATCTCCTCCGCCGGATCCGGCACCGTCGCCATGGTCCGCAAGCTGCGACCGAGCGCGATCACGCTTGACCTCGGATTGTCGGACATCGACGGCTTCGTGCTGCTCGACCTGCTGCGCCACGAACCCGACACCTGCGACATTCCGGTCCACGTCATCTCCGGGGCCGAACAGGCGGCACACGCGCTTACCCTGGGCGCGGCGGGAATTACCGAGAAACCGGCGAACCGGGACGAGCTGTGCGAGCTGTTCGGGGCGATTGTGGAATCGGCGCGCAGTGCCCCCGCCGCGCGAAAGGCCCTCCGCCGCTCGGCCAAGGGCCGCCCGGCCGAACACCAGGGCCTGGCCGGCAGCCGGATCCTCATCGTCGATGACGACATCCGCAACATCTACTCGCTGACCAGCGTGCTCGAATCCCACGACGTCGAGGTGATCCATGCCGAGCGGGGGGCCGAAGGCATCCGCCTGCTCGAAGCCATGCCGGGGATCGATGCCGCCCTGATCGACATCATGATGCCCGAGATGGACGGCTACGAAACCATGCGGCAGATCCGCTCGACCCCCGCGATCGCCCATGTCCCGCTGGTTGCAGTGACCGCCAAGGCGATGAAGGGCGACCGGCAGAAGTGCCTCGATGCCGGCGCGTCCGACTACATCTCCAAGCCGGTGGATATCGACCTGCTGCTGGCCCTGCTGCGGGTGTGGATCGGCCGCGGCCGAAGCAACAACGGCGCGGCGCCCGGTGCGCGGCCGGCGCGGCGGCCCGTGCGGGCGGCCTGATGCCGCCGCTGGCCCGGCCCCTCGCGCCGCCGGAACCGGTGAAGGACGACTTTGCCACCACGGCCCGGATCCTGGTCGTGGACGACGACGAGCGCAATCTCCTCGCGCTCAGCCAGGCCCTGCGCGAAGTGGGCGAGGTGGTCACCGCGGGCTCCGGCCGGGAAGCCTTGCGGCATCTCCTGCAAGGCGAATTCGCGGTTGTCCTGCTCGACGTGTTCATGCCCGAGATGGACGGCTATGAAGTCGCCGAGCTGATCCGGGAGCGGCGCCAGACGGCGCACATTCCGATCATCTTTCTCTCAGCCGTGAACAAGGAAACCGAGCACCTGATGCGCGGCTACGCGATGGGTGCGGTGGACTATGTGTTCAAGCCGGTGGACCCGGTAGTGCTGACCTCCAAGGTGGGCGTGTTCGTCGACCTGTTCGACATGCGCAAGCGCATCGAGGCCAAGAATCGCGCCGAGCTGGAGCTGCGCGAAGCCAGCTTCCGGGCCCAGCTCGAACGCCTGCAGATCGAGAACGAGCTCAACGCCACCCGCGCCCGCCAGGCGAGCGTGCTGGAAGCGCTGCCGCTGGCGCTGTTCGAGGCTGTGGCCGACAATACGGGCATGCTGGTCCGCAGGTTCGTCGCGGGTGACCTCGCCCGGCTGGCGGGAACCGACGCTCCCGCGATCGAAAGCGGCGAGCTGTGCTGGGAAGAGCGGATCCATCCCGAGGATCGCGCCGGGCTGGGCCTACCCGGCGCTGCGCAGGATGCTTTCTCGGCCGAATACCGCTGGCGCTGCGCCGACGGCGCGCACAAGCATTTCATCGAACGCGCCGTACCGATCAGCTGCGATGCCGGCGGCCTTACCCTCTGGGCTGGCACCCTGTTCGACGTGACAGAGCGCAAGCAGCTGGAAGCCCAGCTGGTCCAGGCGGGCAAGATGGACGCGCTCGGCCAGCTGACCGGCGGCGTGGCGCATGACTTCAACAACGTCCTTGCAGCGGTGCTTGGCGGCGCGCGGCTGCTGGAGCGGCGCGCCGTGCTCGACGAGCGCCACCGTCGCGTGGTCGAGCAGATGCGCGTCGCCGCCGAGCGCGGTGCCGATCTCGTGCGGCGGATGATGGCCTTTGCCCGCCGGCAGGAGCTGACCCCTGTATTCCTCGTCCCCACGGCCGTCTGCGAAGAAGTCGCCGGGCTGGTCGAGCAGACGCTCGGAGGCCAGGTCGCGCTGGAATGGACCTGCGCTCCGACCGAGCTTGTCTTCCATGCCGATCGTTCCCAGCTTGAGCTGGCGCTGGTTAACCTGATCATCAACGCCCGCGACGCCATGCCCGAGGGCGGGACCATCCGCCTGGCCATCGCGGAGGTTGCCGGATGCGCGGCCGGTGGGGACGACGGACCGGGAGCGCCGTCGCTCCGGATTGAGGTGACCGACACCGGCTCCGGCATGCCGCCCGAGGTCCTGGAGCGGATCACCGAGCCGTTCTTCACCACCAAGGGTGTGGGGCGGGGCACGGGCCTCGGCCTGTCCATGGTCACGGGCTTCATCCAGCAGTCGGGCGGGAGCCTCGCCATCGAGAGCGTGGTCGGCAAGGGCACCACGGTGCGGATCACCATGCCGGCGGCCCGCCAATCCCACGGGGACGCCGAACATCCGGCCGAACCCGAGCCCGAAGAAGAGAAAGCAGAGGTCCGGCACGTCATGGTGGTCGACGACGATCCCTCGGTGCGCGCGATCGTGGCCGAACTCCTGCGGGAACTCGGGGTCAGCGTGCACGAGGCGGCGAGCGGATTCGAGGCGGTGGCGGCTCTCTCCGCAGCGCCCGAGCCGATCGAGCTGCTGCTCACCGACTATGCCATGCCTGGCCTAAACGGGCTGCAGACGATCAGACAGGCGCGCGCGCTGCGCCCGGCGTTGCGCTGCGCGCTGATGACCGGCAATGCCGACGACCGGCTCGAAGCGCTGATCCCGCCCGCCACCCGGCTGCTGCGCAAGCCGCTCAACCCGCGTGACCTCGCGGCGCTGCTGCGCGCGACTGTCGGGACAGCCTGAGCCCGGCCGGTCCATTCGCCGGCACATCCGGATCACCCAAAGGGTGGTGAGCGCTCGACAGCGCCGAACCTCCCGGCCATGATCGTTTGACATGGCACCCGGTCGGGGCCGACGAGGAGGAGATGATCAATGGCGGCGGTTGAACTCTCGATTGCGGAGCCCGGCATCGGCATCATCTCGCTGAACCGACCGGAGTCGCTCAACGCGATCAACCGCCAGTGGATCGAGGATTTCCACGCGGCGCTCGACCGGATGGCGGCGGACAGCTCGCTGCGGGTGGTCGTCCTGCGCGGGATGGGCAAGGGATTTTGTGCCGGGTTCGATCTCAAGTCGGGCGATGAGGAAGGCGGGGATGGCGGCAATCGGGTCATCGATTCTCTGAACCTGCAGGAGCGGCTGGCAACGATCCCCGAACGGATGATCCGTTCGCGCCAGCCGATCATTGCGGCGATCCATGGCGCGGCGGCGGGCGGGGGCCTCGCCATCGCGCTGGCGAGCGACATTCGGGTGGCGGGGCGTTCTTCCCATTTCCATGTGGCCAATGCGCGGATCGGGCTGTCGGCCGGAGAATGCGGCATCAGCTGGCTGTTCCCACGCCTTGTCGGGCTGTCGCGGTGCTTCGAACTGCTGCTGACAGGGCGCCGGTTCGATGCGGCGGAGGCCGATCGCATCGGCCTGCTCTCGCGCCTCGTCGAGGACGATCAGGTGCTGGAGGCCGCGCTGGAGATTGCCCGCTCGATCGCGGGGAATTCGTCCTTTGGGGTGCGGATGAGCAAGGACGTGGTCTATGCCTCGCTCAGTGCCCCGGACCTGCGCACGGCCAGCGCCATCGAGAACCGCACCCAGCTGCTCTGCGGATTCTCGGGCGATCCGGAGGAAGCGTTCAACGCCTTCCGCGAGAAGCGCAAGCCGAGGTTCGCCTGACGGGGAGCAGGGCGCGTCGCCGGAACTCAGGCTTCGACGGAAACGTCGCGATAGACGTAGGAACTGAAGCTGCCGTCAAGCACTTCGGCATGGCCGATGATGCGCCCGGTGACGAGGGTGGGATCGACCAGCGCGAGGCGAACGGCAGCCTCGGCGAAATTGGCGTCCGTATCCACTTGCGCCCAGTCCTTGTTGAAATAGGCGACGCCGGGCGTCGGGATCGCCTGCGAGGGTGACAGCGCATTGATCGCGATAGGCAGATCGTCGGCTTCATAGGCAGCAACCGTGGTCAGATGTTCCAGCGCAGCCTTCGACCCGCCATAGCCGGCCAGCGTGCCGACGGTGCGCTTGGGAAACGGACCTTCGCCCGGCATGCGCGAGGCACCGGAGGTCACATTGATGATGCTGCCCAGGCCGGCCTCGATCATGTCCGGGAGGACCATCTGCATCAGTTGATAGGCGGCAAACACCATCTCGAAGTGCCGGCGGTAGGCGCGAAGGGGCGTGTTGGCGAAGGTAGGCCATTCGGCCCTCCCCGCACCCGCCGGCTTGCCCGGCGTGCGCGGCGTGTCGGCGCCGGGACGCGGGGGCGCGCCGGGAGCGGTGAAGGCGGCGTTGTTGACAAGGATCGTGACCGGCCCAAGCGCGTCCCGCGCCTCCGGAACCACGCGCAGGCGATCGGCCTCGTTGGTGAGGTCGGCACGGATGGCGACGGCCCGCCCGCCGGCAGCCTCGATCGCGGCCACGGTTTCTCCGATCGTCCCGGGCAGGCGCTCGTCCCAGACTTCCTCGGTGCGCGCAACCACGGCAACCGAGGCGCCCTCTGCCGCCATGGCAATGGCGATGGCCCGCCCCAGACCCCGGCTCGCCCCCGTCACGATTGCCGTGCGGCCCTCAAGTCTGCCCATTTTCTCTCTCCCGGATCCGATATCTGTCGGTTTTCACTAGGGGGGTGAGGCGGGAATGCAAGATAGGGACAGGGTCCAGTCAGCGTAACCTTGGCAGCAGCTCCTGCTGGGCGAAGCGGATGAACCCGGCCTGGTCAGGGCCCACGCCAAGCAGGGCAACATGATCGAAGCCCGCATCCACGAACTTGCGGATCGCGGCGAGGTGGACGTCCGGATCGGGTCCTGCGGGGATCGAACCCGTCAGATCCTCCTCGCGGACATGGCGGGTGGCCGCCTCGAACCCCTCGACCGAGGGCAGTTCGGAATTGACCGGCCATCCCAGGGCCGAAAAGGCGAAACGCTCCTTCGCCAGTCGGCGTCCTTCAGCCTCGCTCGGGGCCCAGGCCAGGGCGACCTCCCCCCAAGCCGCGCCCGCCCCGCGGGCATCGCGGAACGGCCGGACGAGCGAGGGATCGGCCTCGGTCGCCATGATGCCGTCCGCCTTGTCGATCGCCAGTTCGACCGATTTCCGGCCGCTGACGCCGATGACGACGGGAACCGGATCGGGCGGAAGGTCGAACAGCTCGGCATGATCGAGCATGAAGTGCTTGCCCGCATAGGCCCGCGCGCCGCCGGCCCACAGCTCGCGGAAGATGTCGACCGCCTCGCCAAGCATGGCGTGCCGCTCGGCCACCGACGGCCAGCGCGCGCCGACGACATGCTCGTTCAGTCGCTCGCCCGCACCGACGGCGAGCGTGAACCGGCCTTCGCTCATCACGGCGATCGTTGCCGCCGCCTGGGCGATGATCGCGGGATGATAGCGGATGATCGGGCAGGTGAGCCCGGTGGCAATGCCGACCGAACTGGTCGCATGGGCGACGGCCCCAAGCACGCTCCACGCAAATGGCGCATGCCCCTGCGCGCGCACCCAGGGATGGAAATGATCGGAACTGGCAACGAAATCGAACCCCGCCCGTTCGGCGGCGACCGCATTGTCGACGAGGGCGGAGGGGCCATGCTCCTCCGTCATGAGCTTGTATCCGAATTTCACCAAGCGGAAGCACCCTCGCGCCTATCCGCGGGTCACGCAGCGGGGCCGGAGCGCCCGCGGTGAGCGCGGTCACTGCAGATGGCTCCCCAACCGCGGCGGGATGACACCGTTCCCCCTCGAGCCTCAATTCGGATCGGGAACACGGCGAATTGCCCGATCTGGGTGTGCCGGCCGCCGGCGGCAGGATCAGACCGGGTTCGGATCGGCGTCGTGCACCGCGTTGATCTGCTTGATGATGTCCCTGGACAGGATGAGGTCCTTGGCGGCGAGATTATCGGTGAGCTGCGCCGCGCTCGAGGCGCCGAGCAGGGTCGTCGCCACGAACGGCTGCTGCCGCGCGAAAGCCAGGGCCATGTGCGGCAGGCTCATGCCGTGCTCCCGGGCGATAGCCGTGTAGGCTTCGATCGCGCGCAACCGCCGCGCACCCAGCCGCTTGAGGTAATCCGGAATGGCGGCGGAGCGGCTTCCAGCAATGGGCTGCGGCGTAGACCCGTACTTGCCCGTAAGCCCGCCGGTAGCCAGCGGCGAATAACCGACCAGCGGCAGTTCCTCGCGCATGGCGACCTCGGCCAGGCCGAGCTCGAACGTCCGGTCGAGCAGGCTGTAGCCGTTCTGGATCGACGTAATGCGCGGCAGGCCACGGCGATCCGCCTCAGCCAGGTAGCGCATCGCGCCCCACGGCGATTCATTGCAGATGCCGATGGCGCGGACCTTGCCCTCCTTCACCGCCTCGCCCAGGGCTTCCAGCGTTTCGGCGATGGTCACGATCTCGGGCCGGTCCTTCACGTTGGAAAAGCGGGGCTGGAAATTGGTGGAGATGACGCGCTCGCTCCAGTGGAGCTGGTAGAGGTCGATGACATCGGTGTTGAACCGTTTCAGGCTGGCGTCGATTGCCTCGCGGAGATTGGCCCGATCAAGGCAGCGCTGGTCACCGCGGATATGGACGAAGCCGCCAAACGCCGCAGCCTTCGTCGCAATCACCACCTTGTCGCGCACCTTGCGCTGCGCGATCCACCGGCCGACCACCACCTCGGAATCGCCCTGGGTCGCCGGATCGAACGGGAACGGGTAGTTCTCGGCTGTATCGATGAAGTTGATCCCGGCCTCGACCGCAAGGTCAAGCTGCCGGAAGGAATCCTCCTCGCTCGACTGCCCGCCAAAGGTCATGGCACCCAGACCGAAGGCGCTGACTTCCAGTCCCGACGAACCAAGCTTGCGATATTCCATGGGACTCTCCTGCAAACAGCTGAGCGCCGATTGCCGTCCTGAGCGGGACCGGCGCGATCATGCCTGGACCTAGCTGGCCACCCCGGCCATGTCCAGTAACCTACCTATCGATCGTTCAGCAACGCGATCGGGCTAGATCCCGGCAGCCACGGCGGTTTCAAACAACGGCTTGCCGGGCGCAGTGGGGGCGGTTAGGCTCACCTACCAATCGATCAGTCGGGAATGCCTAGGCCGGTAAGGGACCGGCCGGGCGCGCGCAATTGGCTGAAGCGCGGCAACCGCATGTCCGTCGATCACACAAGAACTGGGAACAGGTGCCGCGCATGACTCAATTCTCCGATGTATCGATCGGCTTCGATGTCGAAATTCCGATGGCTGACGGCACTGTCCTGAGGGCTGACGTCTACCTCCCCGAGAAGCTGCCGGCGCCGGTCCTGATCAGCCGCACGCCCTATCTCAAGGGTTCGATCCCCGGTCTCGCGGCGGCGGTGAATCCGGTCTCCGCCGTGCGCAAGGGCTTTGCCGTCGTCCTCCAGGACGTACGCGGGCGCGGCGCTTCGGACGGGGACTTCGTGCCCTTCGTCAACGAGGCCTCGGACGGCGCCGAGACGGCGCGCTGGGCGGCCCGGCAGGACTGGTGCAACGGCAAGATCGGCCTCTTCGGCAGCTCTTACATGGGTGCGACCCAGTTGCAGGCCGCGATCGAAGGTCCGGCCGAGATCAAGGCGATGGCCCCCATTCAGGCGGTTTCGGAATACTACGAAGGCCGGTCCTATCGCGGCGGCGCCTTCGAGATCGGCGCGCTCACCTCGATCAGCCTGTGGAACCTTGGCGCAGGCACGCTGCTGCGTGGCAATCTCGACACGCGCACCCTGCGCCAGCGGTTCGGCGAAGCCCGCGTGGCGCTCTCCAACCTGGCAAAGTTCCTCAAGGCCACGCCGTTCGAGAGCCTGCGCGAAACCGAGCTGGGCAAGATCGCCCCGTTCCTCTTCACCTGGTGGGAGAACGACCGGGCCAGCGATCCCTATTGGGCCCCGCTGCGCATCTCGGATAACTATGGCAAGATAGACGCCGCGGGCCTGCATGTGACGAGCTGGTTCGACCAGTTCCATGTCGGCGCGCTGCGCAATTACGAGGGCCTGCGCAAGGGCGCGGCGAGCGAAGCGGCGCGGGAGGGCCAGCGGCTGGTCGTCGGGCCTTGGGCGCACTATCCGCCGAAGTCGACTGTCATGGGCTCGGTGCGGGTGGGTGACATCGATTTCGGGCTCGATGCCTTCGTCGATCTCGAAGCCCAGCAGCTCAGCTGGTTCCGCGGCATGCTGGCCGACGAGCCGAACGCACCCGCAGGGCCGCGCGTGCGCATCTTCGTCATGGGCCGCAATGTGTGGCGCAACGAGGAGGAATGGCCGCTGGCCCGCGCCAAGGACACCCCGCTTTACCTAGATACCGGCAATGGCGGACTTGGCTGGGACCAGCCGCAAGCCGAATCCACCGCGGAGTTCCGGTTCGATCCGAACGATCCGGTGCCCACCCGCGGCGGGGCGCACATGGTGCTGGATTCCGCCTTCCCCCAAGGCCCCGTTGCCCAAGGGGATCTCGCCGATCGCGCCGATGTCCTCTATTTCCGCTCGGCGGTTCTGGAGGAGGAAGTGGAAGTCACCGGCTGGGTGAATGCCGAGCTCTGGGTTCGGTCCTCCGCTCCGGCGACCGATTTCACCGCCAGACTGGTGGACGTCTGGCCCGACGGCAGCGAATATGTCGTTTGCGACGGCATCCGCCGGCTGCACCCGGGCGAACTGGCCAAGGATGGCTGGACGAAGATCGTCGTGGAAATGGGGGCAACCAGCCAGGCCTTCCTGAAGGGTCACTGCCTTGCCGTGCAGATTTCCAGCAGCAACTTCCCCCGGTTCGACATTGCATCGAACACCGAGGAGCGGGTCCGCCTCGCCCCGCAGCGGGTTGTGGCCGACCAGCAGGTCGCCTGCGGCGGGGTCCATGCCTCGCGGCTGATCCTGCCGGTCGTCCCCGCTGAACCGGCGCAAGGCTAGTTCATCTGCGGGAAGGGCCGCTGTTTTGGGACAGCGGCCGGGGTGGTGACGTTGCATTTGTGCCCCCATGGCGATATGGGCCCCCCTTCCCCGCAGCCATGGGCTTTTCGCGGCCCTGAAGGAATTGCCAGTGTCCCGTCGCCGCCAGATCTACGAAGGCAAGGCCAAGATCCTCTATGAGGGCCCCGAGCCGGGCACGCTGATCCAGTACTTCAAGGACGACGCGACCGCGTTCAATGCCCAGAAGAAGGGCACGATCAACGGCAAGGGCGTGATCAACAACCGCATTAGCGAGTATGTATTCACCCGCCTTTCGCACATCGGCATTCCGACCCATTTCATCCGCCGCCTGAACATGCGCGAGCAGCTGGTGCGCCAGGTCGAGATCATCCCGATCGAGGTGGTGGTGCGCAACGTCGCGGCCGGTTCGATCTCCAAGCGGCTCGGGATCCCGGAGGGCGAGCCCCTGCCCCACACGCTGATCGAATACTATTACAAGGACGACGCGCTGGGCGATCCGATGATCGCCGAGGAACACATCGCCTGCTTCGGCTGGGCAACCAACGAGGAGATGCAGGATATCTCCTCCATGGCCATCCGGGTCAAC
>DASTGC010000377.1:0-4844 GCA_035719485.1 Novosphingobium sp. | reverse complement strand
AGCTCGAACGCCGGACCAACACCTTCCACGAGTTCGTCGACGTCGCTCGCGCGCTGGCCGATCGCGGCTACACCGCGCCCGGCAAGATCAGCATTTCCGGCGGCTCGGCCGGCGGCGAGCTGATGGGCGCCGTGATGAACGAGGCGCCCGAGCTGTGGGGCGCGGTCGTCGCCCACGTCCCCTTCGTCGATGTCCTGTCCACCATGCTCGACGAGAGCCTGCCCCTCACCCCCGGCGAATGGCCCGAATGGGGCAATCCCATAGAGGACAAGGCCGCTTTCGAACTGATCCGGAGCTACTCCCCCTACGATCAGGTGGAAGCCAAGGCCTACCCGCCACTCCTCGTCACCGCCGGTCTCAACGACCCCCGCGTCACCTACTGGGAACCGGCCAAATGGGTCGCGAAGCTGCGCGAACTCAAGACGGACAGCAACGAACTGCTGCTCAAGACCAACATGGGCGCCGGCCACGGCGGAAAGTCCGGCCGGTTCGAGAGCTTGCGGGAGACGGCCGAGGAGTTTGCCTTCATCCTGTGGCAGCTGGGCCTTACCATATGAAACCGGCCTTCACCCTCACCTTCACCGCCGAGGCCCAGAACATCGACGCGATGGGCCACGTCAACAACGCGGTGTGGGTGCAGTGGATGGAGGCCATCGCCACGGCGCACTGGGAGGCCGTGGCCGCGCCCGTACACGTCGCCGCCTATGCCTGGGTCTGCCTGCGCCACGAGATCGACTACAGCGGCAACATCGCGCTTGGCGAAAGCGTCACCGCCGAAACCTTCATTCCCGAAGGCCCCCACGGCGCACGGTTCGATCGCCGCGTGGATTTCCGCAACAGTGCCGGCAAGGTCATCGTCTCGGCCCGCACCACCTGGGCCATGGTTGACAAGGCGAGCGGAAAGCTCATGCGCGTGCCTCCCGAAGTCGCCACGCCGTTTATGGCTTAAAACGAGGCCGAGAGCCGCGAGCCGCGCAAGCTCGGCGCCACCCGCCGTGCCCGCTTCTCGGCAGCCTTGCGCCGCTCCGCCGGCTTGGCCCCGCTGTCGTGCAGCTCCAGCGTCGAACCCGGCTGGCCGATCCCGTGGCGTTCGCGCAGCTCAGTCTTGAGCGCCTCGATCGCCGCCTCGTCGGGCAGGTCCTTGACCGGATAGCGGGCGATCATCGTTTCCTCGAGCGTATCGACCACGAACAGGAACCGCCCACCCACCGTCTCGGCCAGGTGGGTCACGTTGAAGCCGTCGGCGAGGAACCAGCGAGCCTTGTCCCAGGAAACGATGGGCCGCTCACAATAGCGGCAGACGCTGGTGTGGGACCCGTCGTCTTCCTTGTGCGCGCGGCCCTCCGGAATGTGCATCCGGGTGAACCAGCACTGGGTGAGAGCCTTCATCGCCTGCAAATTCCCACATCTATCGGCTGGGATAACGGCGCAATGGCGGGAGAATTAAGGGGGTGGGAGTGCGAGTGCATGGACCGGGCAAGCTGCTGCTTGCCCTTGCGGGGGAGCGGGCCGGTGCAGCAAGCCGCTGGCGGATGTCAGGGGCGCAACCAACAAGGACCCATCACAACACATTCCCGTCTTTGTCGCGATAAATCTCGCGCCGGCCGACATGGTTCGCCGGGCCGACCAGGCCATCGGCCTCCATCCGCTCGATCCACTTGGAGGCGGTGTTGTAGCCCACGCCCATCTGGCGCTGGATCCAGCTTGCCGAGGCCTTCTGGCTTTCGAACACCAACTGGCAGACCTGCCGGTACTTGCGCTCTTCGGGAGCATCGGAAGCGGTCGCGTCGAGGTCGTCGAATCCGAAGGGCGCGTCTTCCGGTTCCTCGGTCACCGAATCCACGTAGTCCGGCTCGCCCTGGTCGCGCCAGTGATCGGCAATCTTTTCGACTTCCTCGTCGGAAACGAACGGCCCGTGGACACGCTTGATCGGGTCGGTCGCCGGCTTGTAGAGCATGTCGCCCTTGCCCAGCAGCTGCTCGGCGCCCTGTTCACCGAGGATCGTCCGGCTGTCGATCCGGCTGGTCACTGCGAATGAAATGCGGGTCGGCAAGTTGGCCTTGATCACGCCGGTGATCACGTCGACCGAGGGCCGCTGGGTGGCCATGATCAGGTGGATCCCGGCGGCGCGGCTCTTCTGGCTGAGCCGCTGGATTAGGACTTCGATTTCCTTGCCGACGGTGACCATCAGGTCCGCCAGCTCGTCGACGATGACCACAATCTGGGGCAGCGGCTGGTATTCAAACAGGTGCTCCTCGTAGAGCTCCTCGCCGGAATCGGGATCGAAGCCGATCGGGATGCGCTTACCCAGCGGCTTGCCCTTGGCGATGGCGCTACGCACTTTCTCGTTGAAGCCGGAGAGGTTGCGGACCGAGATCTCGCTCATCATCCGGTAGCGCCGCTCCATCTCCTCGACCGCCCATTTAAGCGCGCGGACGGCTTTGGCCGGCTCGGTGACCACCGGTGAGAGCAGGTGCGGGATGTTGTCGTAGCTTTTGAGCTCGAGCACCTTGGGATCGACGAGGATCATGCGGCACTGCGCCGGCGTCAGCCGGTAGAGCAGCGAGAGCAGGATGCAGTTGAGGCCAACAGACTTGCCTGAGCCGGTCGTCCCCGCGACGAGCAGGTGGGGCATGGTGGCGAGATCGGCAATGATCGGCTCGCCGGCGATGTCCTTGCCCAGGATGATCGGCAGCAGCCCTTTTGAGTTGGCGAACTTGTCGCAGGCGGCCAGTTCCTTGAAGCTGACCATCTGGCGGTTGGCGTTGGGCAGTTCGATGCCCATCACGGTTCGGCCCGGGATCGAGGCGACCCGGGCGGAAATCGCGCTCATGTTGCGGGCGATGTCGTCCGCCAGGCCGATGACTCGGCTGGCCTTTATGCCGGGGGCGGGCTCCAGCTCATACATGGTGACAACGGGTCCGGTCCGCACGGCCGTGATCTCGCCCTTCACGTTAAAATCGTCGAGGACGGTCTCGAGCAGCCGGGCGTTGCGCTCCAGTGCCAGCTTGTCGATCTTCACTGCCGAATTGGGCGGCGGATCGGCCAGCAGATCCAGCGAAGGCAGTTCAAATTCGTCGAACAGGTCACCCTGCCGGTTCGGCCCGACGTTCTGGGCAGGCTTGATTGGCCTGGTCGGGTCGATGATCGCCGTTGGCCGGCGAGGGGCCTCAGCCGTGGGTTCTGCCGCAGCGCGGGGCTCACGCACCGGCGTATCCCGCTCGACCAGTTCCACACCCTGCAGCTGCGCCAGCGCGGGGCGGGCCCGGCGACGGCCGAAGAGCCGGGGCATGGCCAGCAGGCTCGCCCAGTCGAGCGCGAAAACGCGGGCGACGAGCATGGCTCCGGAAACGAGGCACACGATCGCGGCGGCGAGGATCGCCCAGCCGCGCGTCAGCTCGGGAAGGAGAGCGGCCAGCGCACGGATGGCCATTGCCCCGAGCAGACCCGAAATCCCGCCCATCGTGGCCGGGAGCTTGCCGCCCGGTGCCGTGAAGGCGAGGGTCAGGACTGTGCCGATCAGCGCCATGGCCAGCAGCAGCAGCATGACCGAGCGCCACCAATGCCGCCCGCCGGACGCCGCCTCGCCCAGTACCTCACCTGTCTCCTCAGCCTCGGCGAACCGCCACAAGCGCCGGCCCCACGCGATCAGCAGCGGCACCAGCAGCACGGCCGTCGGCCCGAACAGGAACAGCGCCTGGTCTGCCACGAAGGCACCGGGCTGTCCCATCCAGTTCTGCACCTGCCCACCTGCCGCGGTGGATGCGGAGGGATCGGTCTGCCGGTAGGAAACGAGGGCCAGCACCAGGAAAATCGCCGACCCCATCAGGAGCAGGGAAGCGCCAAGCTCCAGGGCGCGGCGCACCGAGCGGCGCAGGACCAGCCGCCAACGGCCCGAGGGCGCGGGACGGCGCGGCGCCCCTGGAATTGCCTGCGTTGCCATCGGTGGTAATCCGCACCCCTACCTGAACTGGCGCGCATCATGCGCCTTGAGGCGACTCCCCGTCAAGAATCCCGAGGAATCCGTGGATTGATCTTGCGTTGAGTTGAGGCAGCGAGGCCGTCGATCGCGGCCCAGCGGGCAGTCCCCAGGCGCCGCGACGAACGCGCGTTCATGCCCCCGAGCGCGATCACCGGCACCCGACTGCGGGACTCGATCAGCCGGTACCGGACGGGTCCGAGCGTCTTGCCGCCAGGGTGCGAGCGCGTGGGATAAACGGGAGAGAGTACGACGGCGCTGGCGCGTCGTGCCCGGCCGATCTCGGCGAGCGAATGAACAGTCACCAGCCGCATTATCTGCGGCCCTTGCGTCAGCGATCGGGCCGGTCCGTAGCAGGCATCCGCGCGGAGCCCTACCGCCTCACGTGCCGGACCCGACCACACCAGCCACAGTCCCCTTTTCCGCGCTACTCTGGCGAGACCGCGAAACCGCGCCTTCCGCTCCGGCAAGGGGAGATGGTAGTGGCGGAACACCACGGCCGAACCGCGCGGGAGGCCGGCTATGGCGCGGTCCAGCCTTGCGTCGGTGCGCAGGTCGGTCAACAGCCACAGCTTCGGCAGGGTCTGGCGCAAGCGCATTGCCGCGCTATAGCGCGTCGCCATGGAACAACCAGAGGCCCTTCTTGGCAAGGTCCGCGACCGGATCGCGCGGGCCGCAGCCATTTCCCGGCGCAAGCCCGAGGATATCACGCTCGTTGCGGTCAGTAAGACCCACCCCGCCGAGGCCATTGTTCCGCTCATCGAGGCCGGGCAGCGCGTGTTCGGAGAGAACCGGGTGCAGGAAGCGCAGGCCAAGTGGCCGGCCCTGTGGGCCGCCCATGCGGGAATAGAGCTCCATCTCGTCG
>DASTGC010000376.1:0-2611 GCA_035719485.1 Novosphingobium sp. | reverse complement strand
ACCTTGGCTTCATCCATCAGCTGCTGAAGCTCGCCGGCCTCGAACATCTCCATCATGATATCGCTGCCGCCCACGAATTCGCCCTTCACATAGAGCTGCGGGATAGTCGGCCAGTCGGAGAACGACTTGATGCCCTGGCGGATCTCCATGTCCTGCAGCACGTCGACGCTGGCATATTCAACGCCGAGATGGTCGAGAATAGCGATCGCGCGGCTGGAAAACCCGCACTGCGGGAACAGCGGGGTGCCTTTCATGAACAGGACGACGTCGTTGCCGTTCACGATCTCGGAAATACGGATATTGGTGTCGGACATGGGTTTCGGCGCCCTCGGTTGAATTGTGCTGGCGTTCAGTTGGGAACCGCGGTGGTCAGTTGCAAGGCATGAAGCTCACCGCCCATGCGCCCTCCGAGCGCCTTGTAGACCAACTGGTGCTGCGCCACGCGGCTCTTGCCCGCGAATGCCGCGGAGACGACGTGGGCAGCATAGTGGTCGCCGTCGCCGGCGAGGTCGGTGATGGTCACCTCCGCGTCGGGCAGGGCCGCCTTGATCATGGCAGAGATATCATCGGCGGCCATGCCCATCGCAGCGACTCCTCAGGCCCCGCCGAGCAGCGCGCGGCGGGCTTCGACCAGCTTGGAATCCAGCGCGGCGCGAACTTCGGCATCGCTCGATTCCTGCCCGGCGCCGATCAGGTCACCCAGCACTTTGCGGATCACGTCCTCGTCGCCCGCTTCCTCGAAATCAGCCTGGACGACAGACTTGGCGTAGGCTTCGGTTTCGGCAGCGGAGAGGCCCATGCGCGCTGCGGCCCATTCGCCGAGCAAGCGGTTGCGGCGGGCGACGATGCGGAAGTGGCTTTCCTCGTCGCGGGCAAATTTGGCCTCTTCGGCGCGTTCGCGGTCGTTGAATGTGGTCATTGTCTCGATCCCTGTTGAAGCGGCACCCAAACTCTTGCGGGAGCGCCGCCGAGGTGCATTGACGTATATCAGGCCGGAACCCCGGCAGCGAGGAACGGCAGCTCGGTCCTTGCACGCGCCTCGTAGCCGGCGATGGCCTCCTGCCGGGCAAGGGTCAGGCCGACCTCGTCGAGCCCGTTGAGCAGGCAGTGTTTACGGAAGGGGTCGATCTCGAAGGTGAAGCGATCCTGGAAGGGCGTGGTCACCGTCTGGTTCTCGAGGTCGATCGCGATCGGCTGGTCCACCGCGACGACCATCAGCCGGTCAATCGCCTCCTGCGGGAGCACGACGGCGAGTATCCCGTTCTTGAAGGCATTGCCGGAGAAGATATCCGAGAAGCTCGGGGCGATGACGGCCTTGATGCCGAGGTCCAGCAGGGCCCAGGCGGCATGTTCCCGGCTGGAGCCGCAGCCGAAATTGTCGCCCGCGATCAGGATCGGCGAGCCGGCATAGTCCGAGCTGTCGAACAGGTTGCCCGGTTCCTTGCGGATCGCTTCGAACGCGCCCCGGCCAAGGCCTTCACGGCTGATCGTCTTGAGCCAGTGGGCCGGGATGATCACGTCGGTATCGACGTTTTTCACGCCGAAAGGATAGGCCCTGCCCTCGATCTGGCGGACGGCCTGCATCATTCCGTCTCCGGCGGCTGTACGGGTTTGTCAGGCGCCGCCTTCTTCTTGCCGTCCTTGCGGCGCGAGGCGTAGAGCAGGGCAGCGGCGAGGGCGGCCGAGCCGATGGCGGCGCCGGCGATGGCGGCCTTCCCACCCCAGCCGGCTTTTTCAGATTTATCGGTCATGCCTGTTCCGTAGGTTGCGCCGGGCCCGGGTTCAAGAGCACTGGCTCAGGAATTGGCGCAAGACCTGCCACTTTTCGCGCTTTGCGGCGAGCGGCAGGGCGGCATGGGCCGGACTGGAGGAGGGCAGATCGACCAATGCAAGGCCGGTTGCGCTGAGCGAGTGGCGGCCCATGGCAGCAGATTTCGCGCCGTTGAAGGCGATGGCGCGCAGCTCCGGCAGGGTAGCCACCAATTCGCGCAAGGGGGCGGCCTCGGCTTCGCGGATCGCCGCGTCGAGGCTGCCTTGGCGACGCGCAGAGGCAATCGTGTCCCATAGGCCGATCCCGGCAGCGAGGAGGATGGAGAGGCTATCGTCGTAGGCGAGCTCGGGCAGGTCCGTGCGCCCGATTACCGCTCCGGCGAGGTGCCAGAAGGCATTGCGCGGATGGGCATAGTAGCGCCCGACGGCGAGCGAGGCTTCGCCCGGAAGGGAGCCGAGGATCAGGACCCGGGTGTGCGGCACCACGACGGGCGCGAAGGCATGCTTGCGGGTCAGGCCAGTTCGCGCACGTCGGTGAGCTTGCCGGTGACGGCCGCCGCCGCCGCCATTGCCGGGGAGACGAGGTGGGTGCGCGCGCCGGGTCCCTGGCGGCCGACAAAGTTGCGGTTGCTGGTGGACGCGCAGCGTTCGCCGGCGGGAACCTTATCGGGGTTCATGGCGAGGCACGCCGAGCATCCCGGCTCGCGCCATTCGAGGCCGGCCTCGATGAACACCTTGTCCAGGCCCTCGGCCTCGGCCTGCTGCTTCACCAGGCCGGAGCCGGGGACGACCATCGCGTTGACGTTGCTGGCGACCTTCTTGCCCTGGGCGATCTTGGCGA
>DASTGC010000375.1:0-4943 GCA_035719485.1 Novosphingobium sp. | reverse complement strand
ATCACTGTGTTGCCGGTGACGTGGACGCGGGCCGGATCGACGTTCTCGCGGTGGAGCGCGGCCTCGGAGACTTGCGTCGGCGCGAAGTGCAGGCTGGCCATGGAACCGATGATCTTGCGGTTCACCTCTTCCGGCCAGGGGTGGTGGATGTTGCCCGAGCGCAGGCCGGCCTCGACATGATCGACCGGGAGCTTGCGATAGTAGGCGGCGAGCGCGCCGGCCATGGCCGTGGCGGTATCGCCCTGGACCATGACCCGGGCAGGCTGCACTTCGTCCATCACCTTGCCGAGGCTGGTGAGCAGCGCGGCGGTGAGGCCGTCGAGCGTCTGGCCGGGCTGCATCAGGTCGAGGTCGTGATCGGGGATGAGGCCGGCGATCTCGAGCACCTGGTCGAGCATCTCGCGATGCTGTGCCGAGACGCAGACCACCGGCTCGAACCGCGGATCGGCCCGCAGGGCGGCGATGACCGGGAACAGCTTGATCGCCTCCGGCCGGGTGCCGAAGACGACGAGGATGCGGGCGGGCTGGGCAGCGGTCATGGTGCGCCGCTTAGCATGCACGGGTTAAGTTTGGCTAAGCGGATGGACCGGCAGGCATGCCCATGCCTCTCGTCATGTTGAACTTGTTTCAGCATCCACGGCGCTAGGGTGGAACAACAGCCCACTTGGCCGCGCTTGCGGCGCGTGGCCAGCGAGCTCGGCCTAACCCGTCCATGGATGCTGAAACAAGTTCAGCATGACGGACATTGGGAGCTGGACGTCAGACCTCAGGGCTTGGTGGCCGGCACCGTCGGGTCCCCCGCGCCCGGCGCCGGTTGGGCGGCAGCTTCCTCGCGGGCGCGTTCGCGGGCTTCGTAGTCCTTTTCGGCCTGCTCGACCCGGGCCTGGGTGGCCGCGGCGCTGGCATCGACGGTGGCCGCGCGACGGGCGCGCTCGTCCTGGATCATCTGGGTGAAGCCGACGTCGGTCTCCTGCTTGCGTTCGGCATAGGCGCGGTCGATCAGCTTCTGGGTGCAGCCGAGCGAGCCACCCGGGCCAACGGGGGAGCAGGAGTTCGTACCGGTGCGGCCGACGGTCTCATAGGCGAGGACCTTCTCGTTCCAGGCTTCGGTGCGGGTAGACTGCGGCTCGCGCAGCGGGGCCGGGATGCGATAGCGCTCCGACTCCGGCTTGCGGGCGCAGACGGTGATCTCGTCACCCTGGCCGACCGGGCAGGGATCGTTGCCGTAGATGATGATCGCATTGACCCGCTCCCCAGCGGGATCGGTCAGGTCCTGGGCCGCAGCCGGGCTGGCGCTTGCCGCCAGAAGGGCGAGCAGAGCGGTCAATATCGGGGCAATGGCGCGCATCGGGGAAGCTCCGGCAATCAGCGTTGACGACATATAGGGCGCTCTGCCCTTGAACGGTAGATGAAGCGCCGCTCGGGCAAGGACATTGCGCTGGCACAACTTGCCCCACCCGGGGCCTAGATTCTTTCCGACAGGCGGATTGCCAGGCGGCAGCCGAGGCGGATTGCGCCGGAGAGAAGAGGATAGGCCGGCGCGCGTTCGGCCCCCGCATCGAGCGCGGCCTGCCTGTGTTCGCGTTCATGGTCCCGAAATTCGGTGATCGTTGCGGCCAATTCCGGATCGCTGTCCCCCAGCTCGTCCAGCTGCTGGGTGTAGTGCCGGTCGATCTCGGTCTCGATCGCGGCGGTGCAGGCCATGGCCGCTTCCGGGCCGATCAGCGCCGTGGCGGCGCCCAGGGCATAGCCCGCCGCCGACCACAGCGGGCCGAGCGCGGTGGGGCGCACGCCGCGTTCGGCCACCATCGCATCGAAGCGGCGGCGATGGCCTTGCTCCTGCGCGGCCATGGCCTGGACTTCGCGGGCATGGGGCGCACGATCGCCCATGACGGCGAGCTGGCCGTCATAGATCCGCACCGCGCCGAATTCCCCGGCCTGGTCCACCCTCAGGATTCGATCTGTCTGCTTCGTCATGGCCTCACACCTTGCGGCTGCGCGCGAGCAGAACGGCGGCGAGCAGCGCGCCGGCTCCCGAGAACAGGAAGTTGTAACCGGCCAGCGAGATCCCGGCGAGGGTCCATTGGGCCTGATCGCAGCGGATCATCGGCGCATTGAGGATCGCATCGAGCGCATTGCCGGAGGACAGGTCCGCGGTGGAGGTGCAGGCGGTGAAGCCGTCCCACCAGTGGTATTCGACGCCGGCGTGATAGCCCCCGATCAGCGCCGAGGCGGCAATGCCGAGAACGGCGAGGGCCACCGGCCTGCCCGACCGCGGCATGCCGAAGGCAAGCAGCGCAAAAGGCAGGGCACTGAAATGGGCATAGCGCTGCCACCAGCACATTTCGCAGGGAAAGAGCCCGAAACCGTATTGCGAGACATAGGCCCCGGCGAGCAGCCCGGCCGGGACGGCCAGCGCCACGATCCGCGCGGCCCTGAGCGCCGCTTCCCCCCTCGGCAGCATGGCCCCAGCCTCCCCTACTTCTTCGCCGCCGCAGCCAACGCCGGACCGGCTGTTCGCTTGATCGTGGAGACGGCATACCACAGCTGGAAATCCTCGATCCCCCTGGCCTTCAGCTCCTCGGGCGTCATCTTGAAGCGGGGATCGTCCTGTTTGTCGTCCTCGAGCTTCTTGTCGTCGAGATCGACCTCATTGACGAGGTGGCGGCGCAGGTCGCTTTCCCGGATGGCCATGGTGGCCCGCTTGCGCGCATCGGGATCGGAGATCTGCGGCACCCTGATATCTGGCTCGATCCCGCCCTCCTGCACCGAGCGGCCGCTGGGCGTGTAGTAGCGGGCGGTAGTGAGCTTGACCGCATGGGTCTTGTCTAGGCGGATCATCGACTGAACCGAACCCTTGCCAAAGCTGCGCTCGCCCATGATCAGGGCGCGGTGCTGGTCCTGCAGGGCGCCGGCGACGATCTCGGACGCCGACGCCGAGCCCGAATTGATCAGGACGATCACCGGCAGGCCCTTGGCCGCATCGCCCTTGAACACGGTTTCGGCGCGGTAATACTCGTTTTCGCTGGCGACGCGCCCGCGCTGCGAAACGATATCGCCGCTGGTCAGGAACAGGTCGGACAGGGCTACGGCCTCATCCAGCGAGCCGCCCGGGTTCTGGCGCAGGTCGAGCACCAGGCCGGCAAGCTTGCCGCCCGACTGCTGCTTGAGCTTGGCGATTTCCCGATTCACGTAATTGCCGACATCGGCGGAAAATTCGTTGACCGTGATCACGCCGACATTGTCGGTCAGCTTGGAGGTGACCGGCTCGAGGCTGATCACGCCGCGCACCACGGTAACATCGAAGGGCTCGTCGCGGCCGGGCCGGAAGATGGTGAGCTTGATCGATGTGCCCGCCGGACCGCGCATCCGCGCCACCGCCTCGTCGAGATCGAGCCCGTAGATCAACTTGCCGTCAAGGTGGGTGATATAGTCGCCCGCCTTGACCCCGGCCTGATCGGCCGGGCTGCCGCGCATCGGCGAGATTACCTTGACCGCGCCATCGTCGGCGGCGACCGAAAGGCCGAGCCCCGAATAGTTCCCCTGGATCAGCGTATCCAGCCGGCTGAGGCTGGCCCCGTCGAGATAGGCCGAGTGGGGATCGAGGCTGGAGAGCATGCCCTGGATGGCGCCCTTGATCAGCTTGTCATCGTCAACCGGCTCGACGTAGTTGGCCTTGATGATCTGGTAGACGGTGAACAGGCGACCGAATTCCGGCCCGGCCGAGGCGTCTACCGCGGCGAGACCCGCGGTGGTGGCCGGGATCATCGCCACGGCGGTGACCAGCAGCGCGGCGCGCATCAGGGGGCGGAACTTGCGGGTCGGGACAGACATCAGCCGGAATGCGCCTTTCGGGGCAGGGATTTGGGGCCACCCTATAGGGCGGCGCGGCTGAACGCCAGATGGCGGGGAGCACAGATTCCCACAAACTCCGAGGCACGAGAGGGAGGTTTAGAACCTCCCGAAATCCAGCGGGTTTACGGGTTGGCCATCGCGCCTGAGCTCGACGCTGACGACCGGTCGCCCGGGGCCAGCCGTGCCCAGCGGCGATCCGGCCAGCACCTGGTCCCCGACCGCGACCGCGAGCTGGGCCAGGCCCGTGACCAGGCTGGTCCACCTGCCGCCGTGATCGAGGATCACAATCTGGCCATAGCCCGCGTAGGGCCCGGCAAAGGCGACCCGCCCCGACCCGGGCGCCACGGCCACGGCACCGGCGCGCGCGGCGATGCCGATCCCGCGTGAGACGGGTGCGCCGGGGGTCTGGGCACCGAAGCCGGCGACGATCCGGCCCTGCACCGGCAGAAGGAACTTCGGCGACGGAGTGGTTGCAGCAGGTGCCGCCTCGACCTGGACGGGAACAATGACAGGGGCATCGCCGGGGCGGGCGGGCCGCAGGATCGGGCCCGGAAGGCGGGCCAGTTCCTCGCGCAGGGTTCCTGCCCGGCCAAGGGCTGCGGCAAGGGAATCGAGATCGCGGGCCTGTTCGGCAAGGGCGAGGGCGCGTTCGGCCTCTCGGTCCGCATCGCCGGCCGACTGCCGCGCGGCCACCCGCTGTCGCGCTTCGAGGGCGGCGAGATCGGCGCGGCGCGCAGCCAGCGCGGCCTGTTCGCGGCGCAGGGCGGCGACCGAGGCTTCGGCCTGAGCCCGGAGGTGGCGGGCGCGATCCAGCTCACCGCGCAGGCCTGCCGTCTGCGCACTGACCTGCGGCACCATGGTGGCAAGGATAGCGCGCAGGTGCATGGCGTCGCGGACGGAACCCGGACGGAACAGCGCGAACAGCAGCGGGCGGCGGGCGAGGCGCTGCAAGGCCGCGGTCAACCGCACCAGCGGCTGCTGGCGCTCGGCCAGCCGCGCGCGCAGGGCTTCGCGCTGCTGCTCGATCAGGGCAACCTCGACCTGGCCGGCCGCGGCGGCGGCCTCGGCCTGCTGGATACGGGCGGCGG
>DASTGC010000374.1:0-9151 GCA_035719485.1 Novosphingobium sp. | reverse complement strand
ACGCGGGATCATGCGCTCAACCGCCTTCTCGAGCACGCGCTCGGGGAAGCGGCCGTCCAGCACCTTGGCGGCGGTCACTTCCTTGATGCCGCCGGCATAGCCGGTGTGCTTGTAGTAGACCTTCTGCTTCAGCTTGTTGCCGGTCAGCCGCACCTTCCCGGCGTTGATAACGACGACGTGATCGCCGCAATATACATGGGGGGTGAAGCTCGGCTTGTGCTTGCCGCGCAGGATATTGGCGATGATCACCGCAAGGCGACCGACCACCAGGCCATCGGCATCAATCAGATGCCACTTCTTCTCCACCTCGGCCGGCTTGATCGACCGGGTGCTCGTGCTGAGCGCCTTCATGGGCTTGGAATTCCCTTGTCTTGTGACCAGCAACGGGGGAGCCCCGCGCTGAGGAAGGCGCGCCAATGGCGTAAGGTTCCCGCCGAGTCAAGGTTTCTGCGCCTTTGCGAGGAGGTAAAATAATACCGCATGCGCTTCGGAACGTCCTTGGCATCGAACCAAGGGCTGGTGCCGCAAGCTTCCGACGGCGGTCGGAAGTGCTCCAACAAATGACTCTCGGCGCACCGAAACCGCGGAGGCGCCTTGCGCCGTTCCGCTATCGCCCGTCGGCGAGGGTCCAGCGTTCGAAGCTCTGGCGCTCGGTCCCGTCCAGCCGCGTGACCACATGACGATCCATCTGCGCAAGCAGGCCACCGGCGCCGTCGCTCGCCTCCACGGTAACGGTGACATGTCCGGAGCGCCCGTCCGGGAGGGGAAGTTCCCGCTCCTCGCTGCGCCGGCCCGGGGCGGGGCGGAACAGGTCGGTTGGCCAGGCATTGCCCGCCGACTGACCTTGCGCCTGCAGCCGCGCCGCCGCGGCCTGTGCGGCGGCGCGTTCCGCCATGGTGAGATCGGTGCGGGCAAGATAGGCGGTCATCGCGGCCTTGGCACGCACTGCGTCGACGGTTTCGACCGGTGCCGGGCGGCCGACGATCATGCCCGTGGCATCGAGCTGGAGCGGAAACAGACCAAGGTCCGGGCGTTCGCGCTCGACTTGGGCCAGTTCGGCCATTGCTGCGGGCGCCTCGACCTCCACCCCGACCAGGTCGCCTGAAACGGTGAAGCCACCTGCCGTTGGCTGGAATTTTACCAGGTAACGCCGAAGAACCACCAGCTGCTGGCCGTCGGCAAGCGTGCGGCGAACTTCGCGGGTGAGCACGAGCGGGCCGCGTGGGGCACGGAATTGCTCTGGCTGGGCCGAGGCTACTGGTGCTACAGCCAACGAAACCGGCACCCCCAACGCTACCAGCGCCGCGCCGAGCGCGCGACCGAGGCGCAGCTGGAAAGCTGCCACTCCGGGAGTAGTCCTCCCGCTCATGCCTGTTCCCCCGTGGTGCCGCCCCCGGACAGGCCGGGCGAGGCGATAAGTTCCCCAATCCACCGGGCGGTCTCGGGCGAGGCCGTATCGCAGGCCCATCCGAGAATCGCCGGTTCGGCGTAAGGATGTAGCGCAGCAATCCTTTCGACAAGCTTTTCAAGCAGGCTGACATGGGTCTTGAACAGGACCCCGGTCTCTCGAGCGATCTCGCGGGTGCCGCGCCAGACATAGCGAGCCTGCATTTGTGGCACTATGTTGGCGCAGGCGATCAGGCCTTCCTCAAGCAGGGTGTCGGCGCAGCCGGCAGCCGTATCCTCGTCGGGAAAGGGGCACCAGGCCAGGGCCGGCCCTGGGTCGGTCATCCGCGCTGGTCTGCTCGGCCGAGCGCATGCGCGCCCCATACCGTCGCCGCCACCAGCAGCGCGCCGACCAACTGATGAGCAACCGCCAGCCACAGTGCGATGCCGCTAATGACTGTTGCGATGCCAAGGATGACCTGTGTGCCGAAGGCTGAATGGATGGCCATGCTGGCACGTCGCTCGCCCCTCCGGCGCAGGCGCCGCGCCATGACAACCAGCACCGCTACCACGACCCAGGCCCACCAGCGATGGTCGAAATGGGTTAGAAACGGATCGTTCAGCGCCGCGTGCAGCAGTCCTTGCGACCAGTCCACCCCGCCGGGAAAGAGGCTGCTCTGCATCAGCGGCCAGTCGCTCGCGACATGGCCCGCGCGCAGTCCGGCGACCAGCGCGCCCATGAACATCTGCAAGGACAGCACCGCAAGGGCGAGCAGCCCCGGCCCGGTCAGCCGGTGCGGCGCTTCGCCGCGGTCATGGGCGATGAGGTCAAGCGCGGTCCAGACAAGACCGCCGAGTGTGAACAGTGCGGTCAGCAGGTGAGCGGCCAGGCGAAAATGGCTGACCTTGACGTCGTGCACGATGCCCGACTGGACCATCCACCAGCCGATCGCTCCCTGCAGGCCGACCAGCGCGACAAGGGCGGCGAGCCGAGGACCATAGCCTCGCGGAATCTCGCGCCTCAGGCCGAACCAGGCGAGGACGCCGAACAGCGCGAGGCCGATCGCCCTCGCCAGCAGGCGGTGAACCCATTCCCAGAAGAAGATCATCTTATAGGTTGCCAGCGTCATTCCCGCCGGACCGTTGATCTCGATGAATTGGGGAGTCTGACGGTAGGCGTCGAACTCGGCCTGCCATTGCGCCTGGGTGAGCGGGGGAATGGCGCCGCTCACCGGCTTCCATTCGGTGATCGAGACACCGGACTCGGTGAGCCGGGTGATCCCGCCGACCGCGACGATGCCGACCACAAGGGCGGCGATGACCAGCAGCCAGCGGGCCAGCGCCAGCGGCCGTTCGCGGGGGGAGGCGGTGCTTGCGGCTTGCAATGCCTGTGCGGAACCTTGCATCGGCCCCGGATGCTCCCGGCAAGGGAGAAGCGCAAGGGTGTTGTAAGCTGGTCCGAAATTTGGGGGCAGGGCCACCATGTCGGGCCAGCTGCGGCCTTGAACGATGTTACAACATAACATAGATGCATCCCCATGCGCGATGCGATCTTTGCGATTCGGGACCGACTGGATGGTGTCGGGGTGGCCCTGTCGGCCGCCTGTGCGGTGCATTGCGTGGCCGGTTTGGTGTTGGTGACCTTCCTCGGCCTCGGTGGCGGCGCGCTGCTTTCGCCAAGCGTCCACCGCGTCGGATTGGCGCTTGCCGTGGCCATCGGTGTGGTGACACTCGGCATCTCGGCATTTCGTCATGGGCGCCTCGGGGCGGCGGCGATCGGCGGCTGCGGGCTGGTTCTGATGGCGGTTGGGCTGGTGGTCAGCCACGGTCCCGCCGAGGCGCTGGTGACCATCCCCGGCGTGGCGCTGGTCGCCTTTGCGCACATCCGCAACTTGCGCCACGCGCACTGAGCGCTATCTGCTCCCGGCGATGACCGCCGAATTAGCCCTGACCGTAAACGGCGAGCCGCGCCGCGCACCCGCGGGGTGTTCGATTGCCGAGTTCGTTGTCCTGCTCGAGTTGAACCCGCGCAAAGTTGCGGTGGAACGCAACGGTGAGATCGTCCCGCGTGGGACCTTTGCCGATGTGGTGCTGGGCGATGGCGATGTGCTGGAGGTGGTCCATTTCGTAGGCGGAGGTGAAGTGATGAACGATGCGGCAGATGATTCCTGGACGGTGGCTGGCCGCACCTTCCGCTCCCGGCTGATCGTAGGCACCGGCAAGTACAAGGACTTCGCCCAGAACGCCGCGGCAGTGGCCGCCTCGGGCGCCGAGATCGTTACAGTGGCCGTGCGCCGGGTGAACATTTCCGATCCCAAGGCGCCCATGCTGACCGATTTCATCGATCCGGCGAAGATTACCTACCTGCCCAACACAGCGGGCTGCTTCACTGCCGAGGAGGCGATCCGCACCCTGAGGCTGGCGCGCGAGGCCGGGGGATGGGATCTCGTCAAGCTCGAAGTGCTGGGGGAGGCGCGCACTCTTTATCCGGATATGCGCGAGACGCTGCGGGCAACCGAGATCCTGGCGAAGGAAGGCTTCCTGCCGATGGTCTACTGTGCCGACGATCCGATCGCGGCGAAGCAGCTGGAGGAAGCGGGCGCGGTCGCGATCATGCCGCTTGGAGCGCCGATCGGCTCGGGCCTCGGCATCCAGAACAAGGTGATGATCCGCCTGATTGTGGAAGGGGCCAGCGTCCCGGTACTGGTCGATGCCGGAGTCGGCACGGCATCCGATGCCGCCGTGGCGATGGAACTGGGCTGTGCCGGTGTGTTGATGAATACGGCCATTGCGGAGGCAAAGGATCCGGTGCTGATGGCCCATGCGATGAAGCTCGCGGTCGAAAGCGGTCGCGCTGCTTATCGCGCCGGGCGCATGGGGACGCGCAAGTATGCCGATCCAAGCAGCCCCTTGGCAGGGTTGATCTGACAGCCCACTCTCCGCTTCAGCAGTGGCGAGACGGTAACTCGCGCCCCCGTTAACGCGGTTCTAACCATGTCCATGCCAGCTTGGCCGGTGCGGGAATCGACCCGCATCGGGATTCAAGCGCCATGCGCAATGCCGCCACTGCCTCGCTTGCCATCGCGGAATTCCGCGAGTTCGCCTCGTTCTCCCCATGCGAACAGCGCTACATCAAGCGCAGCCTCGATGTCGGGCTGGGGCGCCAGGATGCGTTCAAGCTGTGGGCGCGCGATGCGGATGAAACGGCTTCGATCCGCAGCCAGTATGTCGCCTATCAGGAGCTGAAGACCCTGCGCCGCGCCCCCCCGCTGGAAACCTCGCTCGATGGGGTGGACAGTTATGTCGGCAAGCTCGTGCGGGTAACGGCGTTCGATCTCGGCCAGGGCCGGATCAGGTGCTTCTCCGCCTACCGCTTCCTTTATGAGCGACTGATCGGCCCGGAAGTGCGCCCGTGGTTGCCCGCGGCCTTCTGCGGTGCCGCAGCCTTGCCGCAAATTCGTCCCGACCTGCGCAAGCAGCTCCTCCAGTCCATCAGTGAAGCGGCCGCCACAGCCCCCGGCTGGTCTGCCACTGCGCCGCTGTTCTATCCCGAATGGGTCGAGCAGGAAGCGGCCTGATGCCCAGGCCGCGCTGTTGGTTATCGCGGCACCCCCCCGACAGCTCTCAGCTCAGCTCCTGTACAGGCCATCCAGCCGCGCCCCATAGCGCTCCTTGAGCTTGTGCCGTCGGATCTTGAGGCTCGGCGTCATTTCCTCGTTCTCGATGGTGAAGGGCTCGTCGGCGAAGGCGAACTGGCGAACCTTTTCGATCACCGACAGCTCTGTATTCACCCGATCGATCGCCCCGCGCACTGCGCTGCGGAAGGCCGGCAGGTCCTGCAGTTCGGCGAGATCGAACTTCTCGTCATTGGCCCGCGCCCAGCCGAGCGCCCATTCCGCATCGGGCACCACCAGGCCGACGAGATAGGGCCGCCGATCGCCCATCACCATCGCCTGGGCGATTTCGGGCTGCAGCGTGAGCATGCCTTCCACGCGTTGCGGAGAGACATTGTCGCCCTTGTCGTTGACGATCATGTCCTTCTTGCGGTCGGTGATGACGATCCGGCCCTTTTCGTCGAAGTGGCCGATGTCGCCGGTGTGGAGCCAGCCGTCCTTGAGCGCCTTGGCGGTCTCTTCCGGATTGCGCCAGTAGCCCTTCATGATCAGCTCGCCGCGGACGAGGATTTCGCCGTCCTCGGCGAGGCGCACCTCGACGCGGTCGAGCGGTTGGCCGACCGTTTCCATCTTGAGGCCCACCCTGGGCCGGTTGCAGGAGACGACCGGCCCACTTTCGGTCTGGCCGTAGCCCTGGAGCAGGGTGAGGCCCATCGCAGAGAAGAAGGTGCCGATCTCGGGATTGAGCGGAGCGCCGCCAGAAACCATCGCCTTCATCCGTCCACCGAACTTGGCCCGCACTTTGGGTCGCAACAGCCTGGCGATGATCAGGTCGAGCGGAAGGTCTACCAGCCGCTTGCCGTTCTCGCCGGCACGACTCTCGATCTTCAGGGCGCGGTCCATCAGGAAATTGGCGAGACGGCCCTGCTTCTCGATCGATTTCATGATGCGCGTACGCAGGACCTCGAAGAGGCGCGGCACCACGACCATGAACGTTGGCCGCACCTCCTCGATGTTGCTGGCCAGCTTGTCGAGCCCCTCGGCATACCAGATCTGTGCGCCCATCCCGATGGGCAGCAGCTGGCCGCCGGTATGTTCGTAGGCGTGGGAGAGGGGGAGGAAGGAAAGGAACGCTTCCGGATTGCGGCCGGTTGCGTCCCAGCCGAAATCCTCTGCGAGGACCTGGGCTGCACCATCAATATTTCGCAGGAGCATGCCATGGTGCTGCATGACGCCGCGCGGGGCGCCTCCGGTGCCGCTGGTGTATATCAGGCAGGCGAGGTCGTCCCGTCCGATCTCCGCGATCCGGGCATCAACCGCCTTGCGTGCTGCTGCTGCATCGCCCGAAACGAGGGCGGCCCAGTCGTGACCGTCGGCCTGGCCAAGCTGGGGCAGCTTGAAACTTTCGATGGAGATCACGTGAGCGACGGTATCACTGCGCAGGACAGCCGGCAGCAGCGGCTTGCCCAGTTTCGCGTCAGCAACGATCACGGCGCGGGCGCCGGAGTTCTCCAGAACATGGGCATGGTCGCGCTCGGTATTGGTGACATAGGCGGGCACCGTCACCAGCCCGGCGGCCATGATCGCAAGGTCGGCCAAGCACCATTCTGGCCGGTTTTCCGAGACGAGCATGACTCGGTCCCCGGCAGCGAGGCCCATGCCGCGGAGGGCTTCGGCAAGAAGGCAGACCTGGCCGGCCGCCTCGCGCCAGCTGATCGCCCGCCATTGCCCGTCGCGTTTGGCGTGGAGGAATGGCTGATCCCCCAGTTCGTCTGCGCGGGCGAGGAACAGGGTGACGAGATTGGGCGCTGCGTCGAAGTCGGTGAGTTGCACGGCGGTCATCATCCCCCACGGATGCGGCCGGGCGCAATCCGCTATTCCGGCAAGACTAGGGATGGGAACTCGCCGGGGCAAGCCGGCGAATGACGGGGTCAGGGAGTGACGGCGGCGCCTTCGCTGCGCGGATCGGCGGCGCCGACAAGCTTACCGCCGATCATCTCTACCGCATTCGCCTTGAGCCGCATCGGCGCGGCCACCACCTTGGCGTGGCCCAACGCGGCCAGTGCCGGCACCATGGCCTCGAGCGGCGTGCCCGACTCGACCGAGAGCGTATCGCCTGAAGGCATGACGATGCCGAGCGAAATCGCTGCGCGCGCGGTCAGCCCCCAGTCGATCGTGCCGATGAGCAGGCGAATGACCTGCGGGGGAATCGTGGCCCCGCCCGCGCCGCCGCCGGCCAGCCGCAATGCGCCATCCGGCCCAAATACGATCACCGGCGCCATCGAACTGCGCGGCCGCTTGCCCGGCTGGACCCGGTTGGCTGCCGGAAGCCCATCGGTCTCGGGCATGAAGTTGAAGTCGGTCAGTTCGTTATTGAGAAAATACCCGTTGACGAACAGCCCCGAGCCGAAGCCTCCCTCCACCGTGGACGTGGCGCTCGCAATTCCTCCCCAGCGGTCAACTGCGACAAAATGCGTGGTGCCATGCTCTTCTACCCCGGCGGCCGCGCCATAGCTGGCGGTAATTCCGGCGGGCTTGCCGGGAGAGGCCTGCAGGAGCGTGCCGCTTTCGGAAATCAGCGCCGAGCGCGCGGCGATATAGGACGGGTCGAGCAGGCCCTTCGTTGGCACGGATACGAACCCGGGATCGCCAACATAACGATCCCGGTCTGCGAAGGCGAGGCGCTCGGCCTCGGCGATGAGGTGCCAGGCGACCGGGGAGTCCGAACCGAGGCGCTTCAGGTCGAACCGCTCAAGCATGCCGAGCACCTGGAGCACCACGATCCCACCTGCCGATGGCGGCCCCATGCCGCAGATCCGATAGCTCCGATATGTCCCGCAGACCGGATTCCGGTCCGCTACCCGGTATCTCGCGATATCTGCCGACGTCATGGGCGTGGGATTGTGTGGGCTCGTGCTTACCTTGGCCGCAATCGCGGCGGCATTGGCGCCAGCATAGAAGGCGCGCGGACCGCTCGCGGCAATGTTCGCAAGGGCGGTGGCTAGCGCCGGGTTGCGAACCACGGTCCCCGCAGCAAGCGGCTTGCCCTGAGCGTCGAACCAGAGTGCGCGGGCCGCCGGATCAAAGGCCGCTGTGTCCTTGAACTGGTCAAGGGATGCGCTCAGCCGCGGGGTTATCGCAAATCCGTCGCGAGCAAGGCGGATCGCCGGGCCGAACAGCTGGCGCCAGGCCAGCTTGCCGTGGCGGGCATGGACGTGGGCTGCCAGCCGCACATTGCCAGGCACCCCGACGCTGAACCCGCCGGGCACAGCATCGCGCCGGCTCATCGGCTTGCCGTCGATGACGAACCTGTCGGGCCTGGCCGCGGCCGGCGCGGTCTCACGCCCGTCGAAGGTTTCGACCTTGCCGCGGCCGTCGCTCCAGACCAGGAATCCGCCGCCACCAAGCCCGGTGCTTTGCGGCTCGACCACGGAAAGCGCGAGTAGGGTGGCGATCGCGGCATCACTTGCGTTGCCGCCAAGGCGCAGGATTTCCGAGCCGGCCGCCGCGGCGCGCGGATCGGCCGCCGAGACCATGCCGCCGAGATCGGCCGGGGCGGGCACCTGCGCCGACCTGTTGACGGGCCTCGCCTCGCCCGCAGCGGATACCGTCAGCGGTAGCAGCATGGCGGCGACAAGGGTCCCGCGGAGGGACAGGGAAACAGGCGAGGGCATCGCCTTGAAGCTATTCGCTGCCCACGGCTTCGGCAATTGTCGAAAAGCCGTATTGCTGTCGCAGAGCGTCAAGCCCCTTGACGATGCGCCGGGCGATGCCGGGACCTGCGTAAACCATGGCGCTGTAGAGCTGAACCAGGCTCGCTCCGGCGCGAATTCGGGCGAAAGCATCTTCCGCCGTCGCGATGCCGCCCACGCCTACCAGCGGCAGGACGCCCCCGGTCGCCTTGCGGAAATCGCGCAGGCGCTGCTGCGCCAGGTCGCGCAGCGGCGCCCCCGAGAGGCCGCCGGTCTCACCTGCGTGGCGCGATTTGAGCGGCGGGCGCGATATCGTCGTGTTGGAGACGATCAGGGCGCCGAGCTTCTTGTCTATGGCGATCCGGGCAATGGCATCGATATCGGCCGGTTCAAGGTCGGGGGCGACCTTGAGGAACACCGGCGGACCGCCTGAGCCCCGCGCTGCCAGCACGGCATCGA
>DASTGC010000373.1:0-2201 GCA_035719485.1 Novosphingobium sp. | reverse complement strand
GAATGGCCATCCCGTCCAGCCCCGGTTGCGTTATGTGCCAGCGTCCGTTTGGCGACGGTGTGCCGGAAGGTGCCATTTGCGCGCCGTGCCTGGCGGCGCCGCCGGTTCACGACGGGATTGCTGCGGCGACGCTCTACAATGAGCCGGCAAGACGGCTGGTGCTGATGTTCAAGCGAGGCAAGCGGGTGGCACTGGCACCTTTCCTTGGCCGCTTGATGGCTTCCCGATTGAACCATCCCACCCTGCCGGAGGTGGGCCCGGGCTGGCTCGTGATCCCGGTCCCGCTTCATCGCTGGCGCTTGTGGACTCGCGGCTTCAACCAATCGGCGCTGCTCGGTGCCGAGATTGCGCGCGTGCGTGGAGCAAGGCTGCTGGTGGACGGGCTCGTGCGCACAAGATCTACGCCTGTGCTGGGCGGGCTGGGGGCTCGCGCAAGAGCGCGGGCGCTGGCCGGTGCCATCGCTGTCCATCCCGCGCGTCAGGCTCATCTGAGCGGCGCGCAGGTGGTGCTGGTGGACGATGTCCTGACAAGTGGTGCCACTACCGACGCCTGCGTTCGCGCCCTGAAGCGGGCGGGCGCCGCAAAGGTGGTCGTCGCGTGCTTTTCGCGGGTACTGGGGGAGGTCCTACCGACCTGAAGCCTGGGGAAAAGGAAACGCCCGGAACCGAAGCTCCGGGCGCCCTCGTGACGAAACTGTTGGGCTCTGCTCCGCGCAGTCTCAGCGATCGCCCCCACGACCGCTTCGCCCGATCCCTCGTTCCGGCGTACCTCGCTACATGGCTGGCACGGCCTTGTTACCCTGAACCCTGGCGCTCTTGCTTGGCGGCGCCGATTGGCAGGCGATCCATTGCCGGACCGCACAGCCTTTGTTCATGGAATCGTCAGGAAAGGAAAGCGCCATTGCCAAGTCTGGTGGATTTTGGTGACGGGCTGTGGTTATCATGCAACAAACCTTGCTTGCGATTGCCCTAACGAGGGAATTTCCGCGCCATGACCAGCGATGATGCCCTGCGTGAACAGGGCTCTGTTTTCATGCCGAAGTTCGACGCAAACGGTCTGTTGACCGCCGTGGCGGTCGATTCGCATACGGGCAGGGTGCTCATGGTGGCCTACATGAACGCCGAGGCGCTGGCGGCAACCCGCGCTACCGGCAAGGCGCACTTCCATTCGCGCAGCCGCGGACGGCTGTGGATGAAGGGTGAAACCTCGGGCCATGTGCTGAATGTGCAGCAGATCCTGGTCGACTGCGACCAGGACACGCTCGTTCTGCAATGCGAGCCCGCTGGCCCCGCCTGCCACACCGGCGCAACCACTTGCTTTTATCGCCTGCTCGACGATGACCGGTTGGTCCGTTCGGGAGAGTGACGCTCGGGTAGTTGACCTTCATGCCAGCAGGTCCAATCTGGAAGGGCCTGATCAAGGGAGGGCGACATGCCGACGTACAAGGCTCCGGTGCGGGATGCGCGGTTCGTAATCGAAGAGGTGCTCAAGATCGGCGAGTTCGGCAACCTGCCCGGGTTCGGCGCCGCTACGTCCGATCTTGTGGCCACGGTGCTGGAGGAGAGCGGGAAGTTTGCCGCCGAGGTCTGTGCGCCGCTGAACCTGCCGGGAGACCGCGCCGGTTGCGTCCGCAATCCTGATGGCAGCGTGACGACCCCGCCGGGTTTCAGGGAAGCCTATGCCAGGTTCGTCGAGAGCGGCTGGGGGACGCTCTCCCATCCGGAGGCGTTCGGGGGGCAGGGCCTGCCGCACGTGCTGGGCTTTGCCTTCGAGGAGTTCCTGAGCAGCGCCAACCAGTCATTCGCGATGTATCCCGGGCTGACCAACGGCGCGGTCGGCGCCATTCTCGTCAAGGGATCGCCCGAGCAGCAGGCGACCTACCTGCCACAGATGATCTCGGGCCAATGGTCCGGTACGATGAACCTGACGGAGCCGCAGTGCGGCACCGACCTGGGGCTGATCCGCACCAAGGCCGAGCCCCGTGCCGACGGTACCTATGCCATCAGCGGGACCAAGATCTTCATCTCCGCAGGCGAGCATGACCTGACGAGCAATATAATCCACTTGGTCCTTGCCCGTCTGCCCGATGCACCGGAGGGGACGCGGGGTATCTCGCTGTTCATCGTGCCGAAATTCCTGGTGAATGCGGATGGTTCGCCGGGTGCGCGCAATACCGCCATGTGTGGGGCGATCGAGCACA
>DASTGC010000372.1:0-3579 GCA_035719485.1 Novosphingobium sp. | reverse complement strand
GAAATAATTTTCGACACCGAAACCACCGGTCTCGATCCGCTCAAGGGTGATCGCATGGTGGAAATCGGCTGCATCGAGCTGGTGAACCGGGTGGCCACCGGCCAGGTGTTCCACGCCTACTTCAATCCCCAGCGCGACATGCCCGCCGAAGCCGAGGCCGTGCATGGGCTCTCCGCGGCTTTCCTGTCGGACAAGCCCTTGTTTGCGGATATTTGCGCAGACTTGCTCGATTTCATTGGCGACGCCCCGCTGGTGGCCCACAATGCCGGGTTCGACTTCGCCTTCCTCAATTTTGAGCTGGCCCAATGCGGGCTGGAGCCGGTGTGCCACAGTCGGATGGTGGATACTGTCAAGCTCGCCCGCGTTCGCCATCCCGGGGCGAAGCTCAGCCTCGATGCGCTGTGTACCCGCTATGGCATCGATCGCAGCCACCGCACCCGTCACGGCGCCCTGCTTGACGCCGAACTGCTGGCCCAGGTCTACGTCGAACTGAACGGAGGCCGCCAGATCGGGCTCGAACTAGCTGGCGCGCAGGCGGGCGCGCTGGTGACCGAAGTGGCCGTGGTCATGCGCGAGCGCGTCTATCGCGAACCGCGTCCGCATGGCCCGAGCGAAGCGGAACTGGCCGCCCATGCCGCGTTTCTGGAAGGCGTGAAGGCGCCCCTCTGGAACGAACGGGCCGCCACCTAAGGAGGAGTTAGCAAGATGGACATTCGCGTTGCAGGTCACCAGGTCGAAACCGGCGAAGCTCTCCAGAACCACGCCTCCGAACGCCTGACCGCAATTGTCGAAAAGTACTTCAGCCGTGGATTGTCGAGCCAGGTTACCTTCAACCGGGGGCCGGGCGGCTCCTTCCGCTGCGATATCGTCACCCATGTGATGCAGGGGCTGATCCTCAAGGGCGCCGCCTTCGCCCATGATGCCCATGTCGCGCTCGATCAGGCGGCCGAGAAGATCGACAAGCAGCTACGCCGCTACAAGCGCCGGCTCAAGGATCATCACGAGCAGTCGATCCACGCCGCCCGCGCCGAGGATGCGGCCTATGTGGTATTCGCCGAGCCGGAGCCGGAGGCCGAGGAGATCGTGGCCGATGCGCCCCTGGTGATCGCCGAGACCCGGGTGGACGTGCCGGAGGCATCCGTCTCGGATGCGGTGATGATGCTCGACCTCAGGAATACGAATGCCTTGCTGTTCAAAAACGCTGGCACCGGGAAGCATAATATGGTTTACCGCCGCGGCGATGGCTCGATCGGCTGGGTCGAACCCTCCTGACGCGCGAGAACCCGCGCACCCTTTCCGGCGTTTGGGGAGAGACCCGGATTTTCGGGGAAATCTAGCCTATCGGGGCGGCCAATGACGGTCGTCCCGGCCGGCCGACAGGCGATACGATCGAAATGACCGCTCTCTTCACGCTCCTTCCCGAATCCGTTGCCACGATTCGCGCCGACGACAAGCCAGCGATCATCCGCCTGCTGTCGAAGCATTTCGCCGAGGTCTACAACCTCGATGCAAGCCATGTGCAGGAGCGGATCGAGGAGCGCGAGCGGCTGGGCAGTACCGGCTTCGGCCGGGGCGTGGCGATCCCGCACGCGCGCATCGAGGGGCTTGGCCGGCCGGTCGCGGCCGTGCTCCGGCTCGAGGCGCCGGTCGCTTTCGATGCGGCGGATGGGATGCCGGTCGATGTCGTCTTCGGCCTGCTCTCGCCGGAAAACGCCGGCGCGGCCCACCTCCATGCGCTGGCCGCGATCTCGCGGATGATGCGCGACGAACGCATGCACCAGGCGCTGAGCGAGGCGCCCAGCGCCGAGGCGCTCTACGGTCTGCTCTGCAATGTCATCGATCGTAGCGCCGCCTGATCTTCCGGGCGGGGGAGCTGCCGGCGCCGCGCTGCACTGGCGGGCGCTGGAAGGCCTCTATGCCTCTGCCCCGATCAACCAGCTGTTCGATTCGCAGCTGACCATCACCGGCGAAGGCCGGGCCCGCATTGCCTTCACCGTGGATGAGCGGGTCTATCACGCTGCCGGTTCGGCCCACGGGACGATCTATTTCAAGATGATCGACGATGCCGCCTTCTATGCGGCGAATACCCTGGTGACCGACCGCTTCCTGTTGACCACCTCGATGAACCTGCACTTCGTCCGCCCGATCAAGGCCGGGCGGGTCGTCGCGGAGGGGCAGTGGGTCAGCGGGCGTCGGCGCGTGCTCGTTGCCGAGGCGCGCCTGGTCGATGCCGGGGGCGAGGAGATCGGCCGCGGCACCGGGACCTTCATGCGCAGCCGCATTCCGTTGTCGGGCCTGCCCGGCTACAGGTCCGCCGGCGGCTGATCCGCACGGTGGACGGGCCCGCATTCCGGCTGCCGGCGCATCTCGAGGTCGGGGCGCTGCTGCGGCGGGTCCAGCAGGAGGGCGGTTTTGCCACGGTGTTGGCGAAGGGCGAACCCGATGCTGGCACGATCATGGTTGTGCTGGCCAATCGCGACGAGCCCGCGCGGGCCTTTGAACGCATGCCAGGGCCGGACGGCACCCGCGCCTGGACGCTCTCCCGCATGGCCGCCCCGGACAGCCCCGCCGAGTTCGCCCAATGGCTTGACCGCCGCTCCGCCCAGGACCGCGACCTGTGGATCATCGAACTGGACGTCCCGCAAGGTGAACGGTTCATCCCATAGTATTGATGCGCAGGTTGACTCTGTTGCGCTGCACAATCAAAGGCCCCCCTCCACTCACGCGCAGGCGGCCAAACGGGCAAAAATGTCCCTTGGCTGGCACGCAGACGGGTGGCAGCCGGCGAGTTTTCCGGTGGTCAGAGCGGGCGGCGCAGCTGCGTACCCCGGGTTTGCCCACCCCCTCGTGCAGGTCTGCCAACCGCCGATAAAGACGGGTTGATGAGTTTTCGAGTCAAGCTTTCCAGTGCCTTTGCAGGGACACTGGCCCTCATGTTTACGATTGTTGCCGCAGACGGTTCCGGCGCGGCAGCCCAGAATCGGACTCCCCAGGTGATTGGGCAGTCGACGCCGCAGGCCATGGCCGCCGCTACTGCCCCCGACAATATCCTTCCCGGCAGCTATTCCGCCCCGAGCGACGCCGACCTGCGTCCCGCCCGCGAGGAAAAGCTTCCCCCGCCGATCCAGACCAGTGCCGACGATGCGCCTGCCGCGATCACCGCGCCCGCCGTTCCGGCCCTGTCGCGCGTTGCCGCGCTCGGATCGGGCGAGATCACGCATGAACTCAATTGTCTTGCTGGTGCGATCTACTTCGAAGCCAAGAGCGAGAGCCTCGAAGGCCAGCTTGCTGTCGGCCGCGTGGTGATCAACCGGTCGAAGTCGGGCCGCTTCCCTTCGTCTTACTGCGGTGTGGTCTTCCAGCGTTCGCAGTTCTCGTTCATCCGCGGCGGCCAGATGCCCGCGATCGATCACCATTCGCGCATGTGGCAGAACGCCGTGGCCGTCGCCCGCATCGCTGACGCCAATGCCTACCCGAGCGCTGCCGAAGGCGCCCTGTTCTTCCACGCCACCAGCGTCTCGCCGAACTGGCGCCTGACGCGGGTCGCCCGCGTGGACAATCACGTGTTCTACCGCTGAT
>DASTGC010000371.1:0-4580 GCA_035719485.1 Novosphingobium sp. | reverse complement strand
ACGATGACCTGCCGACGCTGCAGAAATTCTCGACCGAGGCCTGCCGGGGCAAGTTCGCGGTCGCCTCGGCCACACCGGATATCGTGCGCGACTACGACGTCGAGCTCAAGCGCGAGGGCGTTTCGACCGGCCTGACCGACCGCACATCCTACGTGATCGATCGCAGTGGCCGCATCGTCATGGTTCACTCCGATCTCGACTATCGGGATCATGTGCGCCTCACTCTCGCGGCCGTGCGCAGCCTCAAGCGGTGAGCACCAGCTTAACGGGAGAGCAGCAGTCATGGCCTACGATGATATCGAGCAGATCAAGCAGCTCAAGGCGCGCTATTTCCGGCTGATGGACACCAAGCAGTGGAAAATCTGGGCAGACTGTTTTACTGAAGACCTTGTTTCCATCGTGGAGATCGAGGTTCCGCAGGACGGCCAGCCCGTGCCGACTCATCCCATGGGTGAGGGGCGGGATGCCTTCGTTGCCAGCGCCAGTACGTTCCCCGGCCCCTATACCACTGTTCACCATGGCCACATGCCCGAGATCACGCTGACCGGGCCAGACACCGCCAAGGGCATCTGGGCCATGGAAGACGTCGTCAACATGCCCGACGGCCAGGTGCTCTATGGCTATGGGCATTATCACGAGGACTATCGCAAGGAGGGCGGAACCTGGCGCATCGCCAAGCTTCACCTGACCCGCCTGAGGCTCGATTACCGGCGGTACTGAGCGGGATCGCCAGGTTCTCCGGACAGCGGGGCCGAGCGCCTTTACAAACCGGCTGCTCCCGCTAATCGGGCGACTCTTTCGGCCGCGGGGCCGTCGCTTGTAGGAGTATCGGGATCATGCGTGCCGAAGGGCAGGCCCATATCGCGCGGATCGAGGCAGCGCTGGCATTGGTGCGCAAGTTCCTGGACTGGGACCGCGCGCTGCGGCGGCTCGACGAGCTCAACGCGCGGGTGGAAGATCCCAAGCTCTGGGACAACCCCAAGGAAGCCGAAGCCGTGATGAAGGAACGGCGGCGGCTCGATGCGGCGATCGGCACGGTCAAGACCATCTCGGCCGAAATGGCCGACGCGGTGGAATTCGTCGAACTGGGCGAGGCGGAGGACGATGAGGCAACGGTTGATGAAGGGCTGGCGACGCTTGCCGCCCTTGCCGATCGCGCCGATGCCGACAAGGTCCAGGCACTCCTCGCCGGCGAGGCCGACGGGCAGGATACCTACCTGGAAATCCATGCCGGGGCGGGCGGTACCGAGAGCCAGGACTGGGCCGAGATGCTCCTGCGCATGTACAGCCGCTGGGCCGAGAAGCGCGGGTTCAAGGTCGAGGTGATTGAATACCAGGGCGGCGAGCAGGCCGGGATCAAGAGCGCGACGATCCTGATCAAGGGCGAGAACGCCTACGGTTATGCCAAGACCGAGAGCGGGGTTCACCGCCTTGTCCGGATCAGCCCCTACGACAGCTCGGCCCGGCGCCACACCAGCTTCAGCTCGGTCTGGGTTTATCCGGTGATCGACGACAGCTTCACCATCGAGGTCAACCCCGCCGATCTCAAGATCGACACCTACCGCGCGAGTGGCGCCGGCGGCCAGCACGTCAACACTACCGATTCGGCCGTGCGCATCACCCACGTTCCCTCCGGCATCATCGTCGCCTCGCAGATCGACCGCTCACAGCACAAGAACCGCGAGATCGCGATGAACATGCTCAAGGCCCGCCTCTACGAGGCCGAGATGCAGCGGCGCGAGGAAGCGGCCAGCGCCGAGCACGCAAGCAAGAGCGATATCGGCTGGGGTCACCAGATCCGCTCCTACGTGCTCCAGCCGTACCAGATGGTGAAGGACCTGCGCACCGGCGTCACCAGCCCGACGCCATCCGATGTCCTCGACGGCGCGCTCGACCCGTTCATGGCCGCCGCGCTCGCCCAGCGCGTCACCGGCGAGAAGGTCGACGTGGAGGACGTGGACTGATGCCGGCGCGGCGCCGTTCTGCACTGGCCTTGCTTGTGCTGGCAGCGGCGTTGCAGTTTGGTTGCAAGCCCGTTGCAGATCCGGACGCGGGCCGATCGCCCAGTGCCCGCGGGTTCCCCAAGGCCGATCGTCCGGTTTCCGGTCTGAATTCAACGCAGTTTTCCACCGAAGATCAGCGGGACCGCCTCGGTGAAGCGAAGTTGGTGATGAAATGGTCTGGCATCGCTCCGGGAATGACGGTTGCCGATATTGGCGCGGGTGAGGGCTATTACACTGTAAGACTTGCAGAAAAGGTTGGCGCCAAGGGTCGCGTGCTGGCCGAGGATATCGACTCCGGGGCGATCGAACGGCTCGGCCGCCGCATCGTGAAGGAACGATTGGACAACGTCTCGATCAAACTCGGCGCACCCGACGATCCGAGGCTGCCGGGCGCCTCGTTCGACCGTATATTCATGGTTCACATGTACCACGAAGTGACTGAACCTTATGCCTTTCTCTGGCATCTGCGGCCAGGCCTGAAGCCCGACGGCTCGGTCGTGGTGGTCGATGTCGACAGGCCTACCGACCGCCACGGCATACCGCCCGACCTGCTCTTCTGCGAATTCGCCGCACTGGGCTTCCGTCTCGCCGCCTTTGCCCGTAATCCCGAGCTGTCCGGCTACTATGCCAGGTTCGAGCCGGTCGGCCCCCGCCCGGCGCCCGCGGCCATCAGGCCTTGCCGGTTCGGCGCAGATGGGGCAGGGGGCCGGTTTGCCGCAGCCGCGGCAGATGCGGACTCAGCCGCGGTGCCGAGGGGTGCGCCCGGCGGGAAGTAGGATTCAGATGGCTTTCAAGGGACTTCAACCGATCCTCTATGGCGGCCGCGAGGTGTGGCCGCTGGTGGAAGGCGGCAAGGGCGTTGCCGCTACAAACCACATGAGCTCGGGCGCCTGGGCGGCGGCCGGCGGGATCGGCACGGTCAGCGCGGTCAATGCCGACAGCTACGATGCCGAGGGCAAGATCGTCCGCCAGGTTTACGAGCAGCTCACCCGGCGCGAACGCCATGAGCAGTTGATCCGTTATGCCATCGATGGTGCGGTCGAGCAGGTGAAGCGCGCCTACGATATCGCCTCGGGAAAAGGCGCGATCAATATCAACGTTCTGTGGGAAATGGGCGGCGCGCAGCAAGTCCTAGAAGGTGTTCTGGAAAAGACCCGCGGGCTGGTGACCGGCGTGACCTGCGGGGCCGGCATGCCCTACAAGCTTTCGGAAATCGCGGCCCGGTTCAATGTGAACTACCTGCCGATCGTCAGCTCTGGCCGCGCGTTCCGGGCGCTGTGGAAACGCGCCTACCACAAGGTGGCCGATCTGATGGCTGCAGTGGTCTACGAGGATCCGTGGCTGGCGGGCGGCCATAATGGCCTTTCCAACGCCGAAGACCCGCGGCAGCCTGAAGACCCTTATCCCCGCGTCAAGGCCCTGCGCGAGACCATGCGCGCCGAAGGCGTTAGTGACAACGTCCCCATCGTCATGGCCGGTGGCGTGTGGTTCCTGCGGGAATGGAACGACTGGATCGACAACCCGGAACTGGGCGCGATCGCCTTCCAGTTTGGCACCCGCCCGCTGCTGACGGAGGAAAGCCCGATCCCGCAGGGGTGGAAAGACCACCTGCGCACGCTCGACCCGGGCGACGTCCTGCTTCACCGCTTTTCACCGACGGGGTTCTATTCCTCCGCTGTCCGCAATCCTTTCCTGCGTAGCCTCGAAGCGCGTTCCGAGCGGCAGATTCCTTATTCGAAGGTCGCGGCGGGCGAACATACGGTCCAGCTCGACGTGGGCGTCAAGGGCAAGAACTTCTGGGTCACCCAGGCCGATCTCGACCGGGCCCACACGTGGGTCGGGGCGGGCCATGTCCATGGACTGCGCACTCCGGACGATACGATCGTGTTCGTGTCGCCGGGCGAGCGCGAGGAAATCCAGCAGGACCAGAAGGACTGCATGGGATGTCTCTCCCACTGCGGCTTCTCCTCGTGGAAGGACCACGACGACTACACCACGGGCCGGCTGGCCGATCCGCGCAGCTTCTGCATCCAGAAGACCCTGCAGGACATCGCCCACGGCGGAGACATTGACCAGAACCTGATGTTTGCCGGCCACGCCGCCTACCGGTTCAAGCAGGACCCGTTCTATTCAAACAACTTCACGCCAACCGTGAAGCAGTTGGTCGATCGGATCCTCACCGGGGACTGAGCCCTACCTTTCGACAAGTTCATGGGTGACACAGGGTACGCCGTGTCACCCATGTGTCCGGGCTGTTTATTCATGCCTTTTCAGCGACTTGCGCGGAAAAGTGCATGGGTGACACTTTTCCTACGGATTTTCGCATTGCGGCTGTCAAAGAGCGGGCGGACGAACCTGTCCGCGCCCGGAGGTTGGCAGACGGCCTGCGTGTAGGACAGCGGTATTTGTCCTGGGGACCGGGGCCTGGCGGCGGTGTCCGAAAATGGTTGGCGCAGAGACTTGTTGGTGCAGGGTAAAGGCGCGGCTGTGGCCTCAAGCCCCCTCCTCTTCAGAGGAGGTGGGTGGGGGTGGTGTGTGGCGGCGGCGGCCTGTTCGCTGCGCGAGCGATGCTGGGCA
>DASTGC010000370.1:0-2090 GCA_035719485.1 Novosphingobium sp. | reverse complement strand
CTGATAGCCCGAGCCCGTGCCGATCTCCAGCACCCGCTCGTTGGGTTGCACGTCGATGGTCGAGGTCATGCGGCCCACCAGATGGGGCCCCGAAATGGTCACGCCATAGCCGATGTCGAGGAAGGCGCTCTCATAGGAGCGCGCCTTGTTGCGATCGAGGACAAACTCCTCGCGCGGGACCAGCAGATAGGCGACCAGCTCCTTCTGGCGCCACACATCCTTGTTCTCGATCATGGCCTGCGCGCGGTTGTAGCGCTGCAGCAGCATCGCTGCGTCCTCGTGACGCGCCTGCTCCATGAAGGTGATGAACTTGTCGCGCGAATCGATGGGAGGCTTCGGCAGGTCGTTCAGATTGAAGGCGGTCGGCGCCGCGGCTGTCGTGGTGGCGGAAGCCGGGGTCGTCTGGGCCATGGCGGGGGCTGCCGCGAGCAGGAGCGCTGCCAGCGCCGGGACCAGAACCGATGCAATCGTACCAGGGGAACGCACGCTATCCTCCGACTCCGCCGGGAAAAAATGGCGTGGGAATATGACGATACGATGGCGCGTTGTCCATAGCAGCCCCATGGCCGCGAACATGGATTTCCCTTAATTTTCCGCAAGCTTGCCACCTCGGGGAGGCTGGTTTAGGGATTGCGGCATTCGGAAAGCGCGGGGCCATGGAGACGAGCCAGTTCGAGAGTCTTGCCGACAGGACATTGGCGCGCCTGCAGGCTGCAATCGAGGATGCCCAGGGGGATCTGGATGCCGAACTTGTGAACGGCATTCTGACCATAGAGACCGAATCTGGTGCCAGATACCTGCTGAACCGCCATGCGCCGAACCGCCAGCTCTGGCTGTCTTCGCCAGTCAGCGGCGCCTGGCATTTCGCCTGGAGCGATGAAGGCCAGGCCTGGCTTTCCACCCGCGGTGGCGAGCGCCTGGAAGAACTCCTGGCCCGGGAACTGAGCGAGGCTACAGGGGAGGCGATCGAGCTTGATTAGCGCCACCCAGACCCTGGTGAGACATGAGAGCTAGGCAAGACCGGCCGAGGGCCAGGAAGCTCACGGGGCTCAGACCCCTGTGGGCGGCATTGCGGCCCTACCGGCTGCGCGTGGCGGGTGCCCTGATCGCCATGGTGACGGCCGCTGCATCCATCATGGCCCTGGGCCAGGGCATGAGATACCTGGTCGATCACGGCCTTGTCGCCGGCAAGGCAGCCGATCTCGACCGCGGCGTGCTGGCGCTGTTCGCCATTGCGCTGGTTCTGGCGCTCGCCAGCTACGGCCGGTTCTATCTGGTGACCTCGATCGGTGAGCGCGTCGTGGCCGATCTGCGCAAGAAGGTCTTTCGCCACATCCTCACCCTGGCACCGGAATATTTCGAGGTGACCCGCACCGGCGAAGTTCTGGCGCGGCTGACCAACGATACGACCTTGCTCCAGGCGCTCGTGGGCGGCTCGCTGCCCTTCGCCATGCGCAACCTGATCCTTGTTTTCGGCGGCTTGACGCTGCTGTTCGTCACCAGCGGTCACCTCGCCGGCATCATCCTGGGCGTGGTGATCGTCGTTGTGGTGCCGGCCGTCCTGCTGGGACGGCGCGTCAGGGCGCTGTCGCGCGTGGCGCTGAGCAAGGTCGGTGAAGTGACGGCCGAGGCCAACGAGACAGTGCATGCCATTCGCACGGTGCAGGCCTTCAACCACGAAAAGCTGGATGCCGAGCGTTTCGATGAGCGCATCGAGGCGGCGTTCCTGACCTCGCTGGCCTGGATACGCGCCCGCGCGCGCTTGACCGGTGCGGTGATGATTCTCTGCTTCGGCGCGGTCTGCTTCAGCATGTGGGTCGGCGGCTACGATGTGCTGAACAAGGAGATCAGCGCCGGCCAGTTGCTGACCTTCATCTTCTATGCCGTGGTGGTGGCAAGCGCGGTCGGCGGGCTGGGCGAGGGTTGGGGCGATGTGCAGCGGGTTGCCGGCGCCATGGAGCGCCTGCAGGAGCTGCTGGATACCAGGTCCACGATCGCACCGCCGGCTTCGCCCCTGCCTCTGCCCCTGCCGGCGCGCGGTGCCGTGAGCTTCGAGAATGTCAGCTTCAGCTATCCGCTGCGCCCCGAGC
>DASTGC010000369.1:0-4599 GCA_035719485.1 Novosphingobium sp. | reverse complement strand
AATTGCTCCAAGGCGACGGCAGCTGCGTGGGGCCAACGTGGATAGATTCTTCTTTTTGGTTCATCCAGTGGCTCATGAAAAAACAGCCCCCGCCTTGTATCGGCGAGGGCTGCGGAGTTGGAGAACAGAAACAGGGTTCCTGTTCCCTCGGGTCGCACATCTGCAGGGGCTCCTGCATCGCTTGAGTGATCGATGTCGTTGAACCCTGGTCAATTCGCGCTCGTATTTGCGGGCGCTAGATCGCGCCTGGCCTGAGCAAGTGCGTCGGCGAGGCTGGGTATCGCCAATCGCGGTAGTGGTAGCGATAAGTCGGCACCTTAAGGATGCCGAAGCGGTTCATTAGCTCGGCTTCATCATTCTTGGCGGTGATCATCAAGGTTCTCCATGCCACCCTCGAGAGTTCCGTGGCTTTCGGAGACGGTCGCTGACCATGCTGCAGCTCGGAGCGCTTCCACCGCAGTGAGGCAGTCCCGCTTGTTGCGATAGCCGCCGCACTCGGCGACGACGATCCCCGCATGATCCGCCAGGCGCCAGTGCCAATCCCCGCCACCAAACAGCATACTGGTGAGGCGGACCTGATCCGCGCGGTAGATGTAGAAGTGCGGCCGACCAATATGGCGAAGATCGGCGCTGCCCCCCGGTGCAGATGCCTCGTTGGCAGAAAAGGGAGAGCTGGAGCCAAATGTATAACTGCTTCGCAGGCTCATCTCGGCCTCCAAAATTGCTCGTTGGCAGCTACCCACAAGGGGCCTCGTGCGCGATGGAAGGGAAAGCGGCGCACAGGACCGTTGATCAAGTTGTTTGCGAGCCGCAGACGCATTTCCTCGGCGCCCTCTCCTGTGGCGCAGACCAGATGCGTGCCACCTGAAGGAAGCGGTTCGATCGCGCTGATCGATATTCCGCTTTCGGCACAGCGCTGCAGCACGTTCGCCGGTGGCAGGCTCAGGTTAATGGCCCGGCTCATTTCGGGTCGCCGTGCGGGAGGCGAGCGCGGCGAAGAAGCTGGGCGTGGGCGATTGAGTATCCAGCCGCGCTCGCACTTGCCACGTGCAGGGGGGTTTCGCCAAGCGCGACGTCGAATGAATTCAGAAATGCAATGGCGCCGTCCCGTCCGCCGAGGAGGGTAAAGGCGAGCCGAGTTATGAGGCTCTCCCGCCTAACGTTCTCGTCGGGAATTGGGCAAGGTGGGCGGCGCCAGTCTGAGGTCCATCTCCGGGCGACGGGTTCGGTCCTGTCGGCGTCGCTCACGTGGCCGAGTCCGACGTCGTAAGCCGCGAGCAGGCTGGGTGCTCCGAATCACGCAACCATCCGCCATATTCAGCGGCACCACTCTCTAACTGGAAGTTGGCGATCTGGTGCGCCCAAAGGCCCGCCGATGCCAGATGTCTAGTGCGTTCAACCCTGCCAGTTGCCGCGTCGGCGTTCATTACAGAACGCTGATGTTGTGAATAGAATAGATTGAGATCCATACTGTCACCCCACTACGTAAGCGGGAGCGCAAGAGTCTCTCAGCCAAGGGGGCCTACATTTCGAGTGCCCTTGATGACTGCGATATACGCCTCAATCCTACGGCCCACAATGAGAACGGCAAAATAAATATCCTGCACCAGCCGGGCAGTCTCTCTCAGGTATCGAACCGCACCCGTTGGGCTGAGCCCCCGCTCTGCTTCCGGGCTTCGAAGTGGTCGTGCCGAGGTCCGCTTCCCCCAACATAGCCCACGTCAGCGGGCGCGAAACGGCATCTCGATTCCGGACAGTCTGCTTCCAGTGCGCTCCGCAGGGGACCGGGACGGCCGCTTTGTTGGGGTGAGCGGACGATCGCTCGAGCTTGTCAGTGATCTGGGCTTTGGCTGCACCGCGCCGATTTTCTTACAAAGATGGGATGCAAGGTGGTTGGGAATGCCTTCTGGTGAGGCCGCGACGTGCGAATTCCCGTACCTATGCGATCATTCGATAGCCGACCGCAGGCTCATTTCGAATGATAGAGGTCTGGGGCTCTTCTCCCAGCTTTCGGCGGATAGACCTGATGGTGACGCGAAGGTATTCGATGTCCCCGGCATGAGCGGGGCCCCACACTGAGCGGAGGAGTTGCGCGTGGGTCAGCACCTTGCCAGCGTGGCGGGCTAGCTCGGCGAGGACAGCATATTCCTTCGGTGCCAGGTGCACATATTGTCCCCGCATGGCTACTCGTCGGGCCCCTAAATCCACCAACAGTTCCCCGCACGTCACAATGCCATCGCCGCCTCCTGCCGTTCGATGCCGCAGGGCCCTGCGGATTCGGGCCAGGATCTCCTCCGTGTCGAAAGGCTTTGTGACGTAGTCGTCGGCGCCAAGATCAAGGGCAGCTACCTTTTCCTCAGTCGCGTCACGGGCGGAGACCACGACGACCCCCGCGCCAGCCGCTTTGAGCATCGGCATAAGCTCCAACCCGTCAGCATCGGGCAAGCCAAGATCGAGCAATACCAGTTTTGGAACTCTGCGACGCAGGGCCTTACGGGCCTCTGTAGCACTGGCGGCCTCGTCAACGTGGTATCCTTCCCGCTCCAGCGCGCGCCGCAGCAGCAGCCGGATCTCGGCTTCATCCTCAATCACCAGCACGGCAAGCTCGTCGATCACGAAGCGCTCTCCCTGGGTGTCTGGCAAAGCAGGCCGGCCGGCATGGTGATGATCAGCTCTGCGCCTGGTCCGTCCCTGCGGTTTCCTGCCCGCACGACTAGCCCCATGGCGTCGGCGAAACCCTTTACGATGGCAAGGCCCAGACCGGTGCCGCCAGTGCGGTCAGACATGTCGAGCCGCGTGAAACTGTCGAAGATGCGCTGCTCGTCGCCGTCCGGGATGCCGGGACCGATGTCGGCAACCGCCAGCTCGATGCCGTCCGGCAGCCGCCGCGCAAGCACGTCGATCGGCGATCCCGGTGGGCTGTATTTGGCGGCGTTATCGAGCAGGTTGATCAGGCAGTGATGGAACAGGCGCGGATCGAGCTGGACCAGCGGCAAGTCCGGGGCGATGCCGAGGTGCAGGGGATGGTCTCCCAGTTCGCGCCGGAGGTCGTGCGCGGCGGCAGCGACAGCTTCTGCGAGATCGACGGGTTCGAGCGACTGGTCGAGCGCGCCGGATTCAATGCGTGCCATGTCCAGCAGGTTGGCGACGAACCGGTTGATTCGCTCCGTCTCCCCGCGGACGGCGGCCAGCTGTCGGCGCTGGCCGTCGTTTGCCGGCTCGATTTCAGATAGCAGGCCGATCGCGGTGGTCAGCGGCGTGCGCAGATCGTGGCTGACCGAGGACAGCAGGGCCGTTCGCAACCGGTCACGTTCTCGCTCTTGGGAGAGCGTCGCCATGCGCTCGCCCAGATCAATCCGCTCAAAAGCGAGTCCGGCCTGGTCCAGCAGGGTCAGAAGCAGCGGCAGCTGGTCGGGGCGGACAGCCCGGCGGGCATCGGCGCGGGCGATGCCGAGCACGGCATAAACCCGCACACCCGCCATCACCGGCTGGAAGCGCCATTCTGACGCGGCAAGTGTGTCGGAGCCGTTGCCCGAGGGTCGCGCGTTGGTGAACGTCCACTGCGCAGCGGCGCTCTCGATCGTCCCCAGGTCCGTCATGGGCGGCAAGGATGCGACGATTGCGAGCCTGCCCTCCTCCTTGGTCAGGAGAACGGTTTGCACTTCGAGCAGCCGCGCCACCTCGTCGCACAGAAGTTTGGCAAGCTCATCCCTGCGACTGGTCCCGGTCAGCACACGGGCAAACCCGGCGAGACTCGCGTTCTGCCGCGCGCTCCCCTGGGCAAGCCGGGCCTGATCCCGCATTCCCGCTGCCAGTTGACTGGAAACCACCGCCACGCCCAGCAGCACCAGCACCGTGATGATGTTCTGCGGGTCCTCGATGGTGAACGTGTAACGCGGCGGGATGAAGAAGAAATTGTAGGCGAGCGATGAGGCCAAGGCTGCAACCAGCGCCGGGCGCAGTCCGAACCGCGTGGCCGTAACCATCACCGGCATGAGGTAAAGCAGCGCAGCGTTGGTGATCGAGCCGAAGCTGGAGAAAAGTGTGCCGAGCGCGGTGACAAGGGCAATGAGTCCAGCGGCAACCATATAGTGCCGTGTGTGACCCCATGCCCCTGAAACTCGCGCATCCGCCTTGCGGGGCATGGTAGGGGCAGCGCCACTAAACGGCAGCACATGCACGGCAATCCCGGGCAGTTCGCGCACAAGCCGATCAACCACCGAGCCGTGGCGCAGTTCGAACCAGCGTGAGCGGGCCGATTTGCCGACGATCAGCTGGGTCGCGTGGGCTTCGTCCAAGGCCAACTTGAGTCCCTCGACCACAGTCGGCGCCGGAAGGGTAACCAGCCGCGCCCCCAGTTGCGCGGCGAGTTGCATGGCATCGGCAATGGTGGTCCGGTCCGCCTCGTCGAAGCCAAGAGAGCGGGGCGTTTCGACATGGACCGCAGTCCACGGCGCGTGGAGAGCGTCGGCCATCCGCCGGGCGGCACGCACCAACCCCGCCGAGTCGGCCTGCTCGTTCACCGCGACCACGATCCGCTCGGCAGAGCCCCAGTTACCACCGAGCGCCTGCGCTCGGACCATCTCCAGCACCTGCGCG
>DASTGC010000368.1:0-2287 GCA_035719485.1 Novosphingobium sp. | reverse complement strand
TCCAACATCTATAGCGGCGCGCCGATGCCGTGGATGAACCGTATCACCTGGTCGGGCACGGCGCTGCATGCCGGTGTCGTGCCGGGTTATCCCGCCTCGCATGGCTGCATCCGACTCCCCTACTCGTTCGCGCCCAAGCTGTACGACATCACCAGCGTCGGCGATAACGTAGTCATCTCTCGTGATCGGCCTGCGCCAGCCCTGATCGAGCACCCCAACCTGTTCCAACCTTTGCCGCCGCCGCCGCCGCCGACTTTGGTGAAAAGCGACCAGCCTAAGGAACATCAGTCGAGCAACGATCTCTTGATCTTGCCGGCCACTTCCGTGCTCGCCCGCCCGGTTGTCCTGGCGCGAGCCGAGCTTGGCAGCGTCACCACCGACCTCCCGCCGGATGATCTGGGTATCGACGACAACGCCCATGCCACAGCGGCCAAGGCCACTCCTAGCGCTGATCACGCCGACATTGCTCAACCCGCCGCTTCGAGCACGGCTGATGCGTCGGAGACGAAGACGGCGCAGGCCGCGAGCGACGCTGCCGGCGCGGTAGAAGATACCCACACTCACGCCATTGATCCGATGGCGGCAGACGGGAGCCGTGCCATCATAGCTCGCGCCGAGCGCGCCTCGGCAAGCGCCAGCAATCACGCCCTTGGCAGCGACGATGATGATGCCCCGGCTTCCGTGGCCGCGTCGGTTGCTGAGACCCCAGTGGCGGCGGCCAGTACTGCAGCCGCCGCCTCACCGGCTGCTGAAACGGCTCAAGCCGCAGCTCCGTTGCCTGCTCCAGAGCCTGTTCCGGCGACGCCCGTCGCGGCACCTCCGCCGGCCCCGATCGCTGAAGCAGCTCCGGCGGCACCGACTACGCCAGCAACGCCTGCTCCAGTCGCGGACGCCGCCCCGGCTACGGCAACCCCAGCACCGGTCGCGGGGGCTCCTGCCCCTCAGGCCCCTGAAGCTCCTGCCGCCGTCGCCGTCGCTGCAACCGAGCCGGCCCCCGAGGCCGCGGCCGCGCCCGCCGAAGCAGCCAAAGTTGAGCCTGCACCAGTTCAGATCGCAGCGGCTTCGGCAGCCGACGACATTCCTTCGGTGGCGGAGACGAAGCTCGACGCCGGGACCAAGGCTGCGGCTATCCAGGCCGCAGAACCCCGTTCGATGGCTCCGCTCCGAATCCTGGTGACGCGTCGCACTCAGCGCGACCGCGTCATTGGCGTCCAGCGCATCCTGGCCGATCTCGGTTACCTCGACCCGCAGGACTTCGACGGCACGCTCGGAACGGCGACGGCAAAAGCCATCAAGGCCTTCCAGAAGGCGAACAACATGCCGGAGAGCGGCGCCTTCACCGATGATCTCGTCAAGAAGGTCTACGAGGTCGCGGGCAAAGGAGAGCCTCCCGTCGGTCATATCTTCGTCAGGCAGGAATTCTCCCGCGTATTCGATGCGCCGGTCGGCTTGACCAAACCCGATGAGCCTCTGGGGACGCATGTCTATACGGCGATGAAGTTTGCCCCCGGCGAGACCAAGACGCGCTGGATGGCTGTCACCGTGCAGGGCGGATCGCCCGAAGAGGCGCTCGACCGCATCCAGATCCCCGACGATGTCCGCCAGCGCATCTCCGAGAGGCTCACGCCCGGATCGACGTTGATCATCGGCGACACCAGCATCAACGCGGCGACCCTTCCCAAGGGCGGCGATTTCATGGTGCTCGCCAAGTACAGCTCGCCCAAGACGGTCAATGCCGACAGCGGTGGGGACGACCAACCGGTGAAAAAGAAGCGGACGCGCAGCATCCGGCGTTACGACTACAATTACAACTACGGCTACAATGCGCCGCAGCGGGCCTTTCGCTCGGGCTGGCCCTGGTAGCCTTCCCTTGACCGAGACATCTAGAGCGGCCCCAAAAAGGGGCCGTTCGCATTTTTGCTTGTAAGGAGAATTGGAGCGGGCGAAGGGATTCGAACCCTCGACCCCAACCTTGGCAAGGTTGTGCTCTACCCCTGAGCTACACCCGCGTTCCAATGAAGCTGCCTGCGCTCTAACGATCTAGTAGATCGCCGTCGGAATGTCTACCTCCGCAACGGATGCCTAGGTCACACCCCTACCCTGCCGATGCGCGCTGACCGGAAGACGCTGTTCGCCCGTCTGAAGACGCTGGGCATCGAAACGGTCACGGTCGAGCACGCGCCGACGTTCACCGTGGCGCAGTCGGGCGCCCTGCGGGAGACGCTGCCCGGAGCGCACACCAAGAGCTTGTTCGTCGTCGACAAGGAGGGCCGGATGGTGCTCGTCG
>DASTGC010000367.1:0-4193 GCA_035719485.1 Novosphingobium sp. | reverse complement strand
CCGCCCAAGCCCGCCCTCGTCCACGACGCCGCCGGCGCGGCGATCAAGGTCGAGGTCTACGAGCTTGGCCTCGCGGAATTCGGCTCGTTCGTCGCCGAAGTCCCGCCGCCACTGGCGATCGGCACGGTGACCCTGGCCGACGGCTCCAGCGTCAAGGGCTTCGTCGCCGAACCGCGCGCCTTGTCGGGCGCCGAAGACATCACCGAGTTGGGTGGCTGGCGGGCTTACATGGCCCGTGAGGCAGGAAATCCCGCGTAGACGGCGCGACAGATTGCGACGTCCGGCGAGATTGACCGGAGCGGTTTGATCGGCAAGACAATCAGCCGGGTCTCTCACCCTGCGCCTGGAGCTGAAACACCGTGACGAAGCCGATCAGACTTGCCCTTGCCGCTCTCCTGCTTCCCGCCGCCGTCATGGCCGGGGCAGCCGCCACCAGCCCCGTCTACAAGCTGCGGCACGACAATTTCGAGGCCATGGGCCGGGCGATGAAGGGGACTTTCGACGAGTTCAAGAAGGCCACCCCCAGCATTCCGGTGATCCAGGCCAATGCCAATGCGCTGGCCGCTGCGGCGGTCAAGGTGAAGGGCCACTTCCCGAAGGGAACCGGTCCGCGGCCGGGCGTCAAGACGGAGGCCCTGCCCGCCATCTGGGAACGCCCGGCCGACTTTGCGGCTGCCGCCGATCGGCTCGTCGGCGCGACCAGGGGCCTGCAGGCTGCCGCCGCGACCGGCGATCTCGCCAGGATCCAGCCCGCCGCCGGCGCGGTTGGCGGCTCGTGCAAGAACTGCCACGACACTTTCCGCAAGCCCAAGAGTTAAGGCCAGAGCCATGACCGCAAGTTCCAGCGCCACCACCCCTGCCGGAACCCCCGTGCGCCTCTGGGACCTGCCGGTCCGGCTGGTCCATTGGAGCTTCGTGGTCGGTATCGGCCTGCTGTGGTGGAGCGCGGAAAACCACCGGATGGACCTGCACTTCAAGGTCGGGCTGGTCATGCTCGGCCTGGTCTTGTTCCGCCTGCTGTGGGGCCTGGTCGGCTCGTCGACCGCGCGGTTCACCAGCTTCGTGAAGGGCCCCGCCGCGATCCGTGCCTACGTTGCCGGCCAAAAGGCTGGCACGGCCGCGCATGTGGTTGGACATAATCCGCTGGGCGCACTGAGCGTGCTCGCGCTCATCGGCGTGCTCGCGCTGCAGATTGGGCTTGGCCTGTTCGCGCAGGATACCGACGCGGTGAACTCCGGCCCGCTGAACTTCCTGGTCTCGTATGACCTTGCGAAGGAAATCAGCGAGATTCACGAGGCAGTGTTCAACGTGATCCTCGGCCTTGTCGGGCTTCACCTGGCGGCGATCCTCTATTACCGCTTCATCAAGCGCGACAACCTCGTAAGCCCGATGTTGACCGGGCGGCGCGTCTTTGCCGAGGCGGTGGCGACGCCGCGCATCGGCCCGCTATGGCTGGCGCTGGTCTGCGCAGTCGTGGCCACCGCGCTGGCGGTGTGGGTCTCGTGGGGCCTGCCGCCGTTTGCAACGCCGTTCCCCTGGGATCGTCCCGCAGCAGCAGCCGCAGTCCCGCCGCCATCGAGCTACATGTAGGACATGCCATGGGCAATTTACGGGCTTCCTGAATCGCAGCAACCACTATATCCCGCCGGATACAGTGAAGCTGCTATCCACTCTGTTCGCCTGCCTGGCCCTGCTCCTGGCGCTTGTTCTTCCCGGCTCGGCCATGTCGGCCTCGCCGCCGCGCGCGGCTGTCGTGCTGGCAGCCGCCAGCCTGCAGGAATCGCTTGGTGCCGCGGCCGATGCCTGGGCACGGCGCGGTCATCCGCGCCCCGTCGTTTCTTTCGCCGCGAGCTCTGCGCTGGCCCGGCAGGTCGAGGCCGGAGCACCCGCGGACCTGTTCATTTCCGCCGACGAGGAATGGATGGACTATCTCGCCCAGCGGCGGCTGGTGCGACCCGAGACGAGAGTTGATTTCCTCACCAACCGGCTGGTGCTCGTGGCCCCGGCGGGCAGCCCGCTGCGCCTCGCCATTGCCCCGCGTATGGCACTTGGCACTGCGCTCGGCACGGGGCGGCTGGCCCTGGCCGATCCCGCAAGCGTCCCGGCCGGACGCTATGCGCAGCAGGCACTGACGCAGCTTGGCGCATGGCCGCAGGTTGCGGGTCGGCTGGCCCGCGCCGAGAACGTACGCGCGGCTCTGGCACTGGTGGCCCGGGGAGAGGCGCCACTGGGAGTGGTCTATGCAACCGATGCTCTGGCCGAGAAGCGGGTCCGTGTGGTTGGCCTGTTCCCGGCCGGCAGCCACGCACCGATCACCTACCCGCTGGCGCGGCTGGCCCGGTCCGACAACACGGATGGGGAAGCGTTCCGGCGCTTCCTGCTGAGCGGGGAGGCCAAGGCCCTGTTCCGGCGCTACGGCTTCGGCACCCGCTGAATGCTCTCGCCGGACGAATGGCAGATCGTCGTGCTGTCGCTGAAGGTCAGCGCCGTGGCCATTGCGCTGACCCTGCCCTTCGCCTTCGCCCTGGCGTGGGTGCTGGCGCGTAGCCGGATGCCGGGCAAGGTCCTGCTTGACGCGCTGGTCCACCTGCCGCTGGTGGTGCCGCCGGTGGTGACCGGGTGGCTGCTCCTGCTGGCCTTCGGCGCAACCGGTCCGATCGGTGGGTGGCTGCAGCGGGTGCTGGGGATCACCGTCATGTTCCGCTGGACCGGCGCGGCGCTGGCGAGCGGGGTCATGGCCCTGCCACTGATGGTGCGGGCGATCCGCCTTTCGCTCGAGGCGATTGACCCACGCCTGGAAGCAGCGGCGCGCACCTTGGGCGCCGGGCCGTGGCGCGCCTTCGCCTCGATCAGCTTGCCGCTGGCGCTCCCCGGAGTCATCGCCGGGGCGGTGCTGGGATTTGCCCGTTCGCTGGGGGAATTTGGTGCGACGATCACCTTCGTGAGCAATATCCCCGGTGAGACGCAGACCCTGCCGCTTGCGATCTATGCAGCGCTGCAGGTTCCCGGGCAGGATGCCGCAGTGGCGCGGCTGGCAGGCATTTCGGTCCTGCTGTCCCTCGCCGCGCTGGTGGCGAGCGAGGTCCTGGCGCGCCGCTCCGGGCGGGGCACGCATGTCCTTTGAAATCGACCTGACCCTGCTCCGGGGCGAGCGCACGATCACTGCACGGATTGCCAGTGAGGCCCGGCTGCTGGCGCTGTTCGGCCCGTCCGGCGCGGGCAAGACCTCGGTGCTCGACATGGTGGCCGGCCTGCTGCGCCCCGATGCCGGGCGAATCGCCGTTGGCGGAGAGGTCCTGTTCGACAGCGCGGCCGGTGTGGACCTGCCGCCGGAAGCCCGCGCCTGCGGCTACGTGTTCCAGGACCTGCGGCTGTTCCCGCACCGCTCCGTCGCCCGGAACCTGAGCTATGGCGAGAGCCTCGCCCCGCCCGAGCGCCGCTTCATGGAGCTCGGCGAGGCGGCGGCGTTCCTCGGCATCGGCCATCTGCTGGACCGGGCGCCGCGCAGCCTGTCCGGCGGCGAGGCGCAGCGGGTGGCGATCGGCCGCGCCTTGCTGGCGGGTCCCAGGTTCCTGCTGCTGGACGAGCCGGTCTCCTCACTCGACCGGACCCGCAGAGAGGAAGTACTCGAGGTCGTCGCCCGCATCCGCGACGAGCTTGGCCTGCCGATCCTCTATGTCACCCATGACGAACGCGAACTGGAGCGGCTGGGGGCGGAAGTCGTTCAGATCGGGGACTAGCCCTCGGCTCATCGCACGCTACAAACGCCTGCATGAGCCACCCCGCCACCGACCTCCCGCCGCCGCACCGGGCGCGCCACTGGTATGGGCACCTCTACCTGCAGGTCCTCGCCGCCATCGCCGCGGGCGTGCTGATCGGCCAGTTCGCGCCTGCAACGGGCGAGGCGCTGAAGCCGCTGGGCGATGCCTTCATCAGACTGGTCAAGCTGGTGATCGCGCCAGTGATCTTCCTGACCATCACGACCGGCATCGCGGCCATGCGCGACCTGGCTGCAGTTGGCCGGGTCGCGGCCAAGGCCTTCGCCTATTTCCTGACGCTGTCCACCTTCGCCCTGATCGTCGGGCTGGTCGTGGCCAACGTGGTAAGGCCCGGCACGGGTCTGAACATCGATGCCGCCAGCCTCGATGCCAGCAAGGTTGCGGACTATGCCCACCAGGCCGGCGAGACCACAA
>DASTGC010000366.1:0-5877 GCA_035719485.1 Novosphingobium sp. | reverse complement strand
TGTTCAGAGAATCGCTTGGCGAGCATGTATTCCTGCTCGGCCGTCAGCACCGGAAACTTGCGGATCTCCGACAGGTAGCGGTTGAGGCTTGCCTCGCCGCCAAGAGCGGGGACCACCGGGAGATTGCGTTGCTTGCTCACTTTACCAACCCGTCCTTTCCGTGTCGGCCGGATGTGTCGACCCTAGCAGGCATCAACGGTTCCGGCCACCTTTCGGGGCAATGGAAAAACTATTCACTCTGATCGGTTACTGCCAAGTTCACGCAGCAGTTCCCGCATGTCCGATGGAACAGGGCTCTCCAGCCGGAGGGCCGTGCCGCTAATCGGATGGATGAAGCCGAGCGCCGCGGCATGAAGCGCCTGGCGGTGGAACCCGAGCTTGTGGAGCGTGGCGCGAAGGCGCGGGGGCGTGCGTCCATAGACAGGATCGCCCAATAGCGCATGGCCGATTGACGCAAGGTGAACGCGCACCTGGTGGGTTCGCCCGGTCTCCAGCCGGCACTCGACCAGAGCGGCATCGCCCATAGCCTCAAGTACCTTGTAGTGGGTGATGGCATGTTTGCCCCGATTTTCGCCGACCAGAGCCATCTTCTTGCGGTTGCTGTCCGACCGCCCGATGTTCCCGCGGACCATGCCGGAGAGGGGGGAGGGTATGCCAGCCGTAACGGCAAGGTAGGCCCTCTCGATTGAATGGTCGGAGAATTGGCGAGCAAGCCCTTCGTGTGCCGCGTCGCTCTTGGCGACGACCAGCAGCCCCGAGGTATCCTTGTCGATCCGGTGGACGATGCCGGGGCGGGCGACCCCACCGATCCCGGACAGCTGCCCCTTGCAGTGGTGCAACAGGGCATTGACCAACGTTCCGTCGAGGTTGCCCGCCGCCGGGTGGACGACCAGTCCGGCCGGCTTGTCGACGACGATCAGGTGTTCGTCTTCGTAAGCGATGGACAGCGCAATGTCCTGTGGCGCGGCTTGGGCGGGAGCAGCCTCGGGAACATGGATTGTGAAAGCCGTCCCGGCATCTGGCTTGAGCGAGGCCTGGCTGACCGACTTGCCGGCGAGGGTGATTCGTCCCTCACCTAGGAGGGCCTTCACCCGCTCCCGGCTGAGGCCGGTGGCATCCGCCAAGGTCCGGTCGAGCCTCTGCCCGCCGGTGGCGATGACGCCATGAAGAATGCTGCCTGTGCCCCCCATTGCATCGCCGATATGGGGTGCGTTTGGCGGGCGGCAAGTGGCGCAAATGCCACAGTGCGCGGGGGAGCTTCGGCAGCTTCTGCACTTGTCGCCGGGCGTGCTATCGGCCAGACCCGGTGCCATGCTGCTGACCCTTGCCCCCTCGGCCTGCAAAGCCATGCTGGCCGCTGCGGAGACTGCCTGTCCGGCAGAGGCTTGCGGTCTGCTGCTGGGCGTTGCGGGGCAGGTGCGCGAGGCCGCGCTGGCCGTCAATGTCCACGCCGAGCCCCTGCGCCACTTCGAGATCGATCCTGCTGCGCTGATTGCTGCCCACAGGGCCGCGCGGGTCGGCGGCCCTCAGGTGCTGGGCTACTGGCATTCGCATCCCAACGGCTTGGCGCAGCCATCCGACACCGACCGCGCCAATGCCTCGGGCGATGGCCGAGTCTGGGCAATCATCGCAAATGGAGCGATCAGCCTGTGGGTTGATGCGGTGAACGGTTTCGAGCCGCTTCCCTATGTGGTCGGGCGGGGTTAAGGCGGTTGGCGAAACGGGGCGGGGCCACGCGGCATGCGGGGGCGTTTGTCCCGATCAGTTGCCCTCCTGTCCGACGGAACGCGATGTCCGATACGCTTGAAATTTCCGGCCTGGAACTTGCCGCGCTGCTCTGCTCGCGCCTGTGCCACGACATGCTCAGCCCGGTTGGGGCGCTGTCAAACGGTCTCGAACTGCTGGCTGACGAAAAGGATGCGGACATGCGCGGCCGGATCGTCGACCTCCTGGAGCAGAGTGCGAAGACCAGCGCCGACAAGCTCAAGTTCTTCCGCCTGGCCTTCGGCGCGGCCGGCGGGTTTGGCGAAATGGTCCCGGTGGACGAGGCCCGCAGCGTGATCGACTCGCTGGTCGGCAATAACGGGCGGATCGAGGCCCGCTGGGCCGTAGAGGGGGCGCTGCCGAAGCCGGCGGTGAAGACACTGCTCAACTTCGCGATGATCGGGATCGAGGCCTTGGTGCGCGGCGGCACGCTCGACCTTGGCGCAGAGCTGCGGGAGGGCGAGAGCGAGATCGTGGTGCGGGCCACCGGGCCGCGGCTCGCTTTCGATCCGCTGGTTGGCAAGGCGCTGCAGGGCACACTGGCGGCCGGCGAGCTATCGAGCAAGACCGCACCCGCCGCGATGCTGCGCCAGCTTGCTTCGGCGTTGGGCGGCGAGGTTCAATCGATCCTGACCGAAGATGCGCTCGTCATGGGCGCGGTCCTTCCGATCAGGTAAGGCGCGTCGGATGGACCTGCGCCGCTGGCTCGTCCATCGCGAGGTTCCGTCGCCCAATTTCAACGCCCGCCTGCTGCCCGTTAGCATGGTCGTACTGCACTATACCGGCATGCGCACGGCCGGCGATGCATTGACGCGGATGTGTAATCCGGCCGCCGAGGTCTCGGCCCATTACATGATCGAGGAGGACGGCACCGTCATCCAGCTGGTGGACGAGGACTATCGCGCCTGGCATGCTGGCAGGTCATATTGGCGCGGGGTGACCGACGTGAACTCGGCCAGTGTCGGCATCGAGCTGGTCAACCCCGGGCACGAATTCGGCTACCGGCCCTTTCCCGATGCCCAGATCGAGGCCTTGCTGCCGCTGCTTGCCGATATCGTGAAACGACACCGGGTGCCGCGGGCCAACGTGGTCGGCCATTCCGACATTGCCCCCGCACGCAAGCAGGATCCCGGTGAGCTGTTCCCATGGAAGGAACTGGCCCGGCACCGGCTGGCCTTGCCCATCCCGGAACTGAAGATGCGGCTGATGTACGACAATCCCGGCGCCTTTTACCTGGCGCTGGAGCGGTTCGGCTACGACATCACCGATGGCCGGGCTGCGGTGCGCGCGTTTCAGCGGCGGTTCCGGCCCAAGCGGGTGGATGGCGAACTGGATGGCGAATGCGGGGCGCTGCTGTTCGAGCTGCTCCTCGAACGCGACCTTGGACGGGCGCGATAGCTCGTGCTAAGGCGCGGCCGCGCCAGGGGGCCGGGCAGCCGCGGCATCTTGCGATGACGAGGAAAGTCCGGGCTCCACGAAACGAGGGTGGCGGGTAACGCCCGCCGGGCCAGGTTGGACCTTTGGGTGTAACCGGGCTCAGGGAAAGTGCCACAGAGAACAGACCGCCAACCGGGGGCAACTCCGAGGCAAGGGTGAAAGGGTGCGGCAAGAGCGCACCGGGGCCCTGGCAACAGGGCTCGCATGGCAAACCCCACCCGGAGCAAGACCGAATAGGGGCTGCGCGTTCGCCAGAGCAGGCGTGTTTCGCGCCAGCAGCCCGGGTTGGTCGCTTGAGCGTCGCAGCAATGCGCCGCCTAGAGGAATGGCTGCCCCGGCGGATACGGTCTCTTGTGGGATACCGTCCGCCGGACAGAACCCGGCTTACAGGCTCCCTGGCGTATTGGGGCAAAGTTCTCGAAGTTCTTGCGTGTGGCTGATGATGAATTTCCGCGCGAAGTTTGCGCGACGCCGGGCGCTGTGGGAGGTGACGCTGTCCAGGAATGGCGGGCAGTGTGGCAGAACGGCGCCGTGTAGGACAGTCCCCGCGTCCTTTTATTATCGACATAGTTGGCGGCACGGCGGAAATGCGTTAGCCTATCTAATTGAACAATAACTGTTTTGGACGTGGCGATGGCAAATCCCGAGCCTTTGCGGTCTCGCCTGATCACCATCCTGATCCTCGTCGTTTCGAGTTGGCTGTTCGTCATCGGCTTCGCGCTGACCCTGTGCCGCGCCCTCGGGCTCACCTGAGCGCGAGTGCGGATGCGACGCGGCCCAACCCGATGAAGCTGCGCTACTGGTCACTGGTGATCGCGGCGGCCCTGCTCACCTACTGGGGGCTGTCGCAGGTGGTGAGTTCGATCTGGGCCGTGACCGCCGCGGTCTGGGCCAGCACGGTGGCGGCTTTCCTCGGCATTGTCCTTACCGAGACCAGGGAGTTCAAGAAGCGGGAGAAGGAAGCCAGCCCTCCGACACCGCCGGCAGGTGAAGGGTAGTCGTCGGGCCTGCCGTTCCGGGTTCAGAACCCCTCCGGCAGCCGCAGCGGGATGCGCAGGAACCGCGCGCCGCTTGCTTCGGGAGGCGGCAGGCGGCCAGCGCGCACGTTGACCTGGATCGACGGGAGCAGCAGCCGCGGCGCGGCGAGGCCGGCGTCGCGCTGCCGGCGGGCGGCGACGAATTGCTCCTCGCTCACCCCGTCGGCCACCTGCACCGAACGCTCGCGCTGCTCGGCCACCGTGCATTCCCAGGCATAGTAATCGCGTCCGGGGGCCTTGTAGTCGTGGCACATGAGCAGGCGGGTCTCGGGCGGGAGCGCGAGCAGGCGGCGGAGCGAGCGGTAGAGCACGCGGGCATCGCCCCCGGGAAAATCGGCCCGCGCGGTGCCGTAGTCGGGCATGAACAGGGTATCGCCGACGAAGACCGCGTCGGCGACCTTGTAGGCAACGTCGGCCGGCGTGTGGCCGGGGGTGGCGAGGACCTCGAATTCCAGCTCGCCGACCAGGAAGCGTTCGCCATCGGCGAAGAGCCGGTCGAAGTCGCCGCCCTCGGGCTTGAGGTCATCGATGCCGAACATCGGGCGGAACACGGCCTGCACCTCGCCGATGCGATTTCCGATGCCGATCTGCGCTCCGGTCTGCGCCTTGATCCATTGGGCGGCGCTGAGGTGATCGGCGTGGGCGTGGGTTTCGAGGACCATGGCAATACGCCAGCCGCCCTCGCGCGCGGCGGCCAGAACCGCGTCCGCCGATGCGGTGGAGATGCGGCCGGACGCGGGGTCGAAATCGAGCACCGGATCGATCACCACGGCCTCACGCGTGGCGGGATCGCCGACGAGCCAGGTGATGGTGAAGGTCGCCTCGTCGAAGAAGGGCTGGATGTGCGGAGCCTGGGTCATCGTGTTCCTCCAATGCCTTGACATTATATGCGAGAAAACTAATTTAGCAACATCTGAAATGCATCAGGCGAAAGACAGCCTCCCATGACCAAGCTTATTTCCCCCGAAGAAGCACAGCGCCGCATTGCCGCGGGCGCCGTCCTGATCGACGTGCGCAGCCCGGATGAACATGCCCGCGCCAATATCCCCTGCGCCCGCAATGTGCCGCTGGACCAGATCCAGCGAAAAGGGCTGGAGGGCGATGCGCGCGAGGTGATCTTCCACTGCAAGTCGGGCATGCGCACCGCCGCCAATGCCGCGGCCCTGGCGGGGAGCACCGATGCCGACGTCTACCTGCTGGAGGGCGGGCTCGACGCCTGGCGCGCGGCGGGGCTGGACTGCCAGGAGAACCGCAAGGCTCCGCTCGAGATCATGCGCCAGGTGCAGATCGTGGCCGGAGCCTTGATCCTGATCGGCGTAGCGGCAGGCTTCCTGCTCGGCCCGGCGGGCTTCGCGCTGGCGGCCTTCGTCGGCGCCGGGCTGCTGGTGGCCGGGACTACCGGCTGGTGCGGGATGGCCCGCCTGCTGGCGGCGATGCCGTGGAACCGGCGCTCCGCGCGGGGTTGAAGAGCTGATGGACCCGCAGGTCATCACCGCCGCCCTCGGGGCCGGCGCGGTCATCGGCCTGATCCTTGGCCTGGTCGGCGGGGGCGGATCCATCGTCGCCGTGCCGCTGCTGGTCTACGTGGTGGGCGTGGCCTCGCCCCATGCGGCGATCGGGACGGCGGCAGTGGCCGTGG
>DASTGC010000365.1:0-3423 GCA_035719485.1 Novosphingobium sp. | reverse complement strand
GTTCGCCTCGAAGGCCTCCTGATAGGCATTCAGGGAAACCTTGGCGTCGATGATCAGGCTCTTCTGCCCCGGAATGCGGATGATCGCGTCGGGGCGCAGGCGGCCGTCGGCCGTATTGACCGAATGCTCGGTGACGAAATCGGTGTGCTCGGTCAGTCCGCACTGTTCCAGCACGTTCTGGAGGGCCCGCTCACCCCAGCGGCCGCGTGCCTTGGGCGCATTGGTCAACGAATTGCCCAGCCGCTGGGCCTCGGCCCGCACCTGTTCCTGGCCGGCGCGCAGGGCCTCGATCTGCCCGAACAGCTGGCCGAACGCATCGACCCGCTTGGCTTCGAGCCCAGCCACCTGCTCCTCGTAGCTTTGCAACCGCTGGCCAACCGGGGCCAACAGGTTGGCGATCCGCTCGGCATTAGCCTTCTCGCTCTGCGTGAAGCGCTCATGAGCTCTCGCCAGAAAGGTCTCCTGGGCCTTTTCGAGGACCCGATTCCCGGCATTCTCGAATTCCTTGCGCAGCGCTTCCTGTGCTTCGATCAGCAGGCGCTTCTGTTCTTCGAAGTTGGCGGCATCCGCTTTCAGCGCGGCCAGCTCTGCAGTAAGATCCGCCTTCTCGTGCAGGACCTGGTCACGCGCGGCGCGAACCGTTTCCAGCTGGGCGGCATGTTCGGTGCGCACCTGTTCGAACCGCAGGGTCAGCTCATCGGCGCGGCGTGACATCTCATCCGCCCGCTGCGCGCGCTCGGCAGTACCGGCCAATTCAGTGATCGCCCGGCGAAACTTCTCGTCGAGATCGCGCGCATCAAGATCGCGGGTTTCGAACCGTCGGCGCCAGTCAGCCACTTGGCGATGGCCGAGAAACCAGCCCAAGGCGATGCCTGCGCCAAGACCGAGCATCAGCGTGAAGAAGCTCAGGATATCCGCGTTCACGACAATGCCCCCTTCTGGAACGAAAAAAGAACATACGTGCTATCGCAGAGCGTGGCAAGCCGCTCCGCCGCCGAACGCAGTTACCACTCGCTCGAATGTGTCGCTGGCGAGGCAGCCAAGTCGCCTGTCGGCCACCCGGCTCCGCCTGGGTCGCCGGAACCGTTCACGCTGCCTTGCGCAACTTTTCCAGCTTCTTCAGCGCCATGTTGCGCTTGAGCCGCGAAAGGTGATCGATGAACAGCACCCCTTCGAGGTGATCCAGCTCGTGCTGCAGGCAGGTCGCGAGCAGGCCCTCGACATCTTCCTCGTGCACCTTGCCGTCAAGGTCCTGCCAGCGGGCGCGGACAGTGGCAGGGCGTTCCACCTCGGCATAGATCTCCGGCACTGAGAGGCAGCCTTCCTGGTAGATCGAAAGGTCTTCACTGGCCGACAGGATTTCCGGATTGATGAACACCCGCGGCTCCAGCTTGCGCGGCTGGTGCGTGTGCTCGTGATCCCCATGCGCGGTGCAGACTTCAGGCTCCGCATCCTCATCGTCCGGCTGCAGGTCGATTGTAACCACCCGCAATGGGACGCCGACCTGGATTGCCGCAAGGCCGATGCCCGGCGCATCGTACATCGTCTCGAACATGTCGGCGACAAGGGTGCGCAGCTCGTCGTCGAACGTTTCGACGCGGGCGGATACCTGCTTCAGGAGCGGGTCGGGAGTCTCGATGATTTCGCGGATAGCCATTCTGCGCGAGATAGTCTGCGCCGGCGCGACTCGCAAGACGGGGCCAGCGCCGGAATTGCGATGAGACTGTTCGGCGTTCCGCTCAGCGGAAGTTGTCGGCGTAGGCCTGCAACTTGAGCCGCTTGGGGGGCGTGGCCAGGGCGCGAGTCTCGATGCCGTAGCGGGTGGCATAGGCTTCAGCCTCAGCCTGGCTGGAGAACTGCAGCACCACCTGCTGCTGTGTGTCGCCCGAGCCTGACCAGCCCATCAGCGGATCGGGGCGCTTAGCCTCGGCCGGCACGAATTCGAGCAGCCAGGTATCGGTCTGGGCCTTGCCGGATTGCATGGCGTTCTTCGGGCGCTGGTAGATGCGGGCGGTCATGCGCGGCCTTTCGGGCGAATCGAGGCGGGAATCAAGTCCCGCATTTAGCGTCTGCCACGCTCGAATGCGTTCTTCGTCTTCAGGCTGGGGTCCTCGGCCCAGGGCTCGGCAGGCCAACGGTGCTTCGGGTAGCGGCCCTTCATGTCCTTGACCACGTCGGCCCAGGAGCCGCGCCAGAATCCCGGCAGGTCGCGCGTGGTCTGGAGCGGCTTGCCGCCGGGATCGGTGAGCTTGAGCAGCAGGGGCTGCGGCGGGTGGCCATAGCCGGGGTGGCGATCGAGCCCGAACAGGGCCTGGACGCGCACCTCCACCGAGGGGCCGCCGGGATCGGCATAGTCGATGATGTGGCTGGTACCGGCGGGGCTGCGGAAGCTGGCGGGCGCGAGGGCGTCGAGCTGCTGGCGCCGGGCATAGTCGAGCCGGGCGAGCAGGGCCTCGTGAAGCTTGCCCGGGGCAAGATCATCGAGCCGGCGGCCGAGCAGCGGGAGCAGCCAGTCGCCCACCTCGGCGCGCAGGGCTTCGTCCGACAGTTCGGCGAGGCCAGCATGGGCGGCGCGGACGAGCAGCGCGCGGCTGGCGTCCGGGAGCGGAAGAAGTGCCAGGCCTTCGGCTTTCACCTTATCGGCGAGGAAACGCGCAATGGCCTTGGGATCGGGCGACGGGTCCGAGCCGCGGGAAAGCACGATGGCGCCGAGGCGCTGTTCGAGCAGGGCCTCGACCCGGCGGTCCTCAGCGACCCACCGCAGGGTCGTGGCACGGCGAATGCGGTGGCCAAGCCAGCGCTGGACTTCCTCGGCGGTGAGCGCGATCGCGCCAGTGATCCGAGCGCCTTTCGCTTCGCCCTGGGCCTCGCCAACGGCCAGCCATTCGGCGCGGATCAGCGGGCTGGCGGGATCGAGCCGGAGGCCCCTGCCTCCGGCGGTCAGCCACTGCTCGCCCGAGGGATCGCGGCGGCGGGCGATGAGATCGGGGAAGCCTTCGGCAAGGATGGCGGCGAGCGGGAGGCCATCGCCCTTGCCATGGGGCACCCTGCGCGCCCAGCCGTCGGCCAGCTGGCGTGCGGACTGAGCGCGAGGGGAGCGGTCGCGAGCCCAATTGTCGAAGCGCAGGTGGAGGTCGTCGCTGCGGCCGCCGAGGCCGCGTTCCTGCAACAGCAGCGCCAGCCGGGCCGCATCCTGCGCCGCGCCATGCTGCGCAGCGTGGAGGAGCATGTGGGCGAGGCGCGGTTCCAGCGGGAGCGAGGCCATGGCCTGGCCGTGGGGCGTGATGCGATCGGTCGCGTCGAGCGCGCCAAGATCGCGCAGCAGGGCTTGGGCGGCGGCCATGGCGGGCGGCGTCGGCGGATCGAGCGTTAGTGAGGTTTCGGCAATGGCCGTGGCAAGGACCACACGGCGACGGCCCTGCG
>DASTGC010000364.1:0-12290 GCA_035719485.1 Novosphingobium sp. | reverse complement strand
GGCTGCAGCTTCTCATCGAACCTGGCGAAGGTCTGATAGTCGCCGGCATATTCGAAATGGGTGACGACCTCGCCCCCGTTCCACCAGTGCAGGCAATAGCCCGGCGGTTCGTTGGTGATCAGCTTGCGCTGGTCAGGGCGGTCCGGATCGATCGGAGTGAGGTCGAGGCCAACGGCCGGCGCAGTCGACGGGCAGACCAGTACCGGCAGGTCCTCCCAGTGCGAGAGGATCGTGCGGTGCAGGTGGCCGCAGACCAGTCCCTTCACCTGTCCGTGCCCGGCAAGACTGGTGGCCAGGCGGGCAACCCATGGTTCGCGAGGGTCGGTATCCATCCAGGGAATGCCGGCGGCGAAAGGGGGGTGGTGCAGGGCGACGAGCGTCGGCCGGTCGGGCGCTTCACCAAGCCGTGCAGCCAGCCAATCCGCCCTGGCCCGGCAGAACCCGCCGCCGTGTCGCCCGGGCTCAAGCGTATCCAGGACGATAACCCGGAGTTCGCCATGGTCGAGTTCATAGTGGACGAAGCCATCGGGAGACCGAGGCGTGTGCGGGAAGGCTTCGAGCAGGGCGGGCCGCACATCGTGGTTGCCCGTCATCGGCCAGACCGGAAACTGACAGGGGGCCAGTGCCTCAGCAAGGCGGGCATAGTCTTCGGCCGCGCCATCCTCGGTCAGATCCCCGGTCAGCAGCAGCAGGTCCGGCCGGTTCGGGCCGTTGACCAGATGATCGACCACTGCGCGCAGCCGCACCATGTTGTGCTCGTCAGGATTGCCCTTGTCGAAGCCGATGTGGATGTCGGTGATCTGCGCAATGAGCATCTGGGCCCCGCTCAGTGCTTGTCATGCCGCGACAGGGGCGGGGCAGCACCGGTCGGGTGGTAGGCGTGGCACATGGCGCAGCTGGAGGGCACCTTGCCTTTGGGCGCGAACAGCCCGGGCTCCTGTTCACCGACGTGGCAGGTCCGGCATTCCGCCACCTTGGGCAGGAGCAGATCGGATGAACTCGAAGAGGCAGGCGCCGCGTGACATTCGGTGCAGCGCGTCTGCTTGTGGGCGGCATGGTTGAACCAGCCGTTGGCCATGTAGCGCGCCGGCAATCTGACCGGGACGATCGCCGTCTGACCGTTCTTCATCGTTGGCGTGTGGCACTCCCCGCAAATGCCGTCCTTGCCGAGCATGCTGCTGACAAGGCGACCACCGACCAGGCGGCTGAATTGAGCGAAGTAGAGCTGGTTTGCTCCGAATGCGCCCGGCCGCGCGCGACCGGTCACCACCGGTTCGGTGGTGTTGCCGGCCACAGAGAGGTCGGCGACGGCTTGGGCAAGGTCACCATGGCGCAGCTTGCGTAAGGTCGGGCCGATCTTGTCGTAGACGAGGCTGTGACAGGCTTCGCAGTCCCGCTCCATCATGATCGGTTTGAAGCGAACGCCGTCTTCCGTGGTGCGGTGGCAGTCATTGCAGGAAAGTCCGTTCTGGCCATAGCCCCGCTCACTGGCGAGGGTCGCTGCCATCTTCGCCACGCCTCCGCGTGGATCGAGGTGGAGCCTGTGCGGGAAGGCCAGCCCGGAGTTCTCGTGCGGGTTGGCATCAAGCGATACCGGTCGCGCCAGGCCACTGGCCGGATCGACCATGACCATGGGCGTGAACTGGGGATGCAGCCGCGTGAAGTCCGCGGCATTGCCAAGCCGGGTGTCTGTCAGCCGATCCTTGAGCGAGCCATGACAGTCGGCGCAGAATTGTTGCGAGGGCGGTGCCATTGGGGCCAGGCCCTCGTGTTCGCGGTGGCAATCGACACACGCGCCCGGCCCTTCCTTGCCGAAGGCATGGGCAACACCGTTCAGCATCCTTCCGCCGAGACCCGGTTCGGCACGGGCGAGCGACATTCGGGTTTCGGGCGCGTGATCGTGAACCCCCTTGTGACACGACATGCAGGTTTCGTTGCGGACCGACTGGAACGGTTTGACGTGGCAAGCTTCGCACCTGGCTTCGAGCTGGTGGTGCGCCAGGCTGAGCGGGCCCGGGGTCCAGCTGCCGTCACCGACGACGTGGCTCTGCTTGATGTCCGGCGAACGCAGCAGGTTGCTGGCGATCGGCAAGGCGAGGAACAGCGCCAGGATCAGCCCGGCGAGAATCCACGCCAGCCTCCGCTTGCCAGGAAGCACTGCTGCCAGCGCCATGCCGTCAGCCTCGTCATCATGGTCGTCGCCCTCTGCCACAGGTTCGACCGTTAGCAGCACCACTCCGCTATCGTTCCCGACGAGGATGCGGGTCGAGCCGAACCGCAATTCGCCGCCGGTGCGCGGATCGATGCTCGCGCTGCGCTGGGTTTGCCCATCCAGCACGAAGCCGAGTGATCCCGTCGCTTCGACAGCCACGCGGTTGCTGGCATGGAGTGAAATCCGGGCATGGTTGGGTTCCACCGCCAGGTCGGGCAGGTGGATGTCGCTCTCGGCCGCACGGCCAACAGTGAGCACGTCCTGCGCCAGGTCCTTGTCGCGGACAATGCGCCGGCCATCGGCAGTGGTGGAGACGGTGCGTAGGCGGAAGGTCATCTCTCGCCCCTCACCAGTAGTAGAACACGCTGACGATATGCGCCGTCAGCGCCGCCAGCAGGGCAATGGTTGCGGGAATGTGGATAAACAGCCAGACCTCGAGCAGGGCCCGCAGCCGCATCTGCCGCCGCAGACGGTCAAGCTGGGCCTTGCGCCTGATCAGCAGCTTTTCGACCTTGCTCGCAGCTTCGTCATCCGTTCCGGCGAGGGCAAAGCGCTCGATCGCCCGCGCCGTGGAGCAATTGCGCCAGGTGCCGGAGAGGCGGGCGATGAACCCGCCGGCAAACAGGTCTTCCTCCAGTGCCGCCTGGACCAGCTCGGCCTGCTCGCGACCAAGTGGCTGGGCAGCCGCATGGAGCTGGCGGTCGACAGCGCGGACGCCTTCGATCATCTGCTCCCGGGTCAGCTCTTCGCGGTTGGCGGAAAGCGCCGTCGGCAGCGAGGCATAGACAGCTATGCCCCAGACTCCGGAGGCAATCACCAGCATCATCAGCACATAAGCAAGAGTATGGACGTTCCAGCCGAACTGGAACCCGGTGTGCAGGGTCGCCACCACGATCAGGCTGAGGCCAAGATAGACATGAGCTGAAGTCCACGCCTTGAGCGACCAGGCCCCCTGTGTCATTGCTCGCTTGCGCAGTCCCAGCAGCGACAGCCAGACGATCAGCCCGGCGCCGATCGTGCCCAGTATATAGCCTAGCCATGAGCCACCGTTGGGTCGCGGTTGAACATCGACCATCAGGTAGGCGAGGATGGCGATGACACAGAGGGTGGCGGCCAGCTTGAGCCAGCGGAAATGCCGGTGCCGCAGGAATCCTTCGTGATCGGCGGAAATCTTGCGCCCGGTGTGGGCACCACGCGGAGCTGGAGTGGAGGCCATCAGTCTGCCTCCTCGGCCAGCCGTGCGACCGACAGGAAGGCCTCCGGCGAGACACGCAAGGCTGCCCCGGTCGGGCAAGCGCGCACGCAGGCGGGGCCACCCTCGATCCCAGAGCACATGTCACACTTGATCGCCTTCTTGGGCGCTTCGCCAGAGGCGTGCTTCTTGCGCCAGGTATAGCTCGGCTCACCCGGGCCAGGGCCCGTGCCGAACAAAAGCCACGAGAGGAGCGATGGCTTCTGCGGCGGCACCGAGTCCATCCGGATAACGCCATAGGGACAGTTGCGCTGGCAATTGCCACAACCGATGCAGGTCTCGTCGATGAACACCTCGCCGTCTGGCCCGCGGCGGATCGCGTTGGGGGGGCAGTCGGCCATGCAATGCGGGTGCTCGCAGTGGCGGCACGAGGTCGGCACGTGGAGGTGGGCGTAGGTCTTGCCGGCCTCGCGGTTGAGGCGGGACAGGCCCTCGTGGCTGTCGGCGCAGGCCTTTTCGCAGTTGTCGCAGCCGACGCAAAGCGTTTCGTCGATGAGGAGGACGTCGGTCGCCTCGCCGATGCCGTTGTCGATCAGGAATTGCGCGGTCTGCGAATACATGTCGACCGCGCCGCCGAAGCTGTCCTTACGCCCTTCGATGAAGGCGTTGACCTCGCGCCGCTTGTCCATGTCAGCGGCGGCCTTGCGCAGCAGCTCTGGCTTCTTTTCGAGCAGGCGGGCGAAAGCCTCGCCCGGCAGGCGGATCACTTCGGATCGAATCGCGGCCTTGACCGTGGCCGAGCGTGGCGTCTTGTCGATCAGCGCCATCTCGCCGATGTACGACCCGGCCGGCACGTAGGAGAGGAATACCTGCTTCCCACCCAGTTCCTTCTGCACGATCATCGAGCCGCGGCGGATGATGTAGAGGTCCTGGCCCTCATCCCCTTCCGCCAGCACCACCTCGCCGGCCCGCACCGTCTTCACCTCGGCGCCCTCGACCAGTTCCGCCACATCGTCGCGGGTCAGGCCGGAGCCGAAGATCTGCAGTAGCTGGCGCTCGATCGAGATACGGGTCACTGCGCGGCCCGCCGCCGGGGCGGTGGCGATCAGTTTGAGTGCTGCGTTGCGCGAGAGTTCGACCACGATCAGCGGGTTCGTCGCCCGGATCGTCGCCCCGCGTCGGCGACCCGAAATCAGCCCTACCTCGCCGAAGATGGAGCCTTCGCTGATCGGCACCGTGATCGAAGGGTTCGCCGGATCGACCTCCACCGCCACGGCGCCTTCGGCGATGCAGAAGAGCGATGACCCCGGCTCACTTCGCTCGAACACGGCTTCGCCCGGGGCAAAAGCCCGCACATCGCTGTCGAGCATCAGTTCGCGCAACTGGAGGGCCGAGAGCTCCCGGAATATTTCGATCCGGCTGCCGAACAGGGTCAGCCATTCATCAACCGAGCGCTTGCCGGGCAAGGGGGCGAACTTCTCCGTCAGGATCGGCTCGTCGGCAGGCTTGAGCGTCGAGTTCCCGTTGATGAACTCCACAACGTCGTAGCCCTGGTTCATGCAGTGCTTGATAAGCGGATAGCCGGCCAGCGCGCCGATCACGTGGATGCCTGGCTTGGTCGTCTCGAATACGGGTGAGAGCACTGGGAAGGCCTCGCGGTCAGGCGAGGTGAATTCGATCCCGCAGCTTTCCACGAAGGCGCGGGGTGCGGCCGAGCCCATGCGGGCAATTATCCGGTCGCAGGGGATGGTTTCCTGCCCGTCGCGCGTGTCGAGCACGAGTTCGCCTTCCCGCACTTCAGCCGGCGATGTTTCGAGGCGGATGGTCATTCGCCCTGCGGCAGCGGCTTCTTGCAGCAGCTTGACGTTGGCAGACTTGGCGCGGGCGAAGTCGGTCCCGCGGTTGAGGATCGTGACGACGTTGCCTTGCGCGACATCTGCTGCGAGGCCCAGCGCATTCTCGATCCCGGCGTCGCCGGTGCCGACCACGACGATGTGTTCGTCGACGTATTCGCCGGGATCATCCAGCTGGTATTGTACATGAGGCAGATCGGCCCCGGCGCAGCGCATTCGGTTGGGATTGCCCTGGGTGCCGATGGCCAGGATCACCGTCTCGGCCGAAACGCTCGAGCCATCGGCCAGGGCGAGCTCGAAGGCGCCCTTGTCACCGCTGATGCGAACAACTTCAGCCTTGTAGCGAACGTTGACACCAGCTGTCGCGGCCTGCTCGTTCCACCGGCCAAGAATGGCCTCGCGCTTGCCGGCTTCGAAATCGAAGTCCGACCGGAGCACGAGGCTGGCCGGGGTGGCCATTACGTGTTTGCCCTTCTGGTACTTGTAGATCGTGTCCGACAGGTGATCGGTCTTTTCGAGCAGCACATGGGCGAGGCCCAGCTCGGCAGCGCGCGCGGCTGCGCTCAGGCCCGCCGGGCCCGATCCCACGATCGCAACGCGCACTCTTTCGGCCAATTTTGCCCCCACCTGTCACCGCCCCCGCAGTATCGCTCCGATTGCAATTCCCAATCCGGTGCCGCACAGCCCCGACAACCGACGCGGATTCGCAGGATATTTACTGCCAGACTGACGCTGTCTTATGAACGCTGTTGACCGGGAGTTACAAGTGCCATGAAGCCGGGCCGGATACTTCTTGCGGGCGCCGCGCTCGTTGCCGGATTCGCCGTTGCCTGGACCACAACCCGCACGAACGCACCGACAAATGCCTCGGTCGCGGCTTCGGACGCTTCCGCCCCTGGGCAGGATCCGGTCGCTGCACTGGAACAGGCCACGCGCGATAATCCACAGGATAGCGGCGGATGGCGAGCCCTGGGCGCGGGGTATTTCGATGCCGGGCGGTTCGACGAGGCAGCAACGGCTTACGAGCGAGCGGCGCAACTGGCGCCGGGGGTTGCTGCGGTCTGGTCGGCCCTGGGCGAGGCAAGGGTGATGGCAAGCCGGCGCGAACCGATGCCAACAGCTGCGCTCGACGCCTTCCGCAAGGCCGCCGCACTCGATCCGACAGACCCGCGATCCCGCTATTTCCTGGCCGTCAACAAGGATCTCGGCGGTGATCATGCCGGCGCCATAGCGGACTGGCTTGCCCTCCTCGGTGATACGCCGCCTGGCGCGCCCTGGGAGGCCGACCTCAGGCGGACGATCCAGCAGGTCGGCAAGATCCACAAGATCGACGTCACCGGTCGGCTCGCCGAGGTGAAGCAGCCCGCCGCTCCGGCGGGGCAGGGGCCGGGCACGCCGGGCATGCCGGTCGTCGCCCAAGGCATCCCGGGACCATCCCCGATGGATCTGAAGGCGGCCGCCTCCATTCCGCCCAGCCAGCAGCGCGAGATGGCCGAAGGCATGGTCGCGCGGCTTGAGGGCAAGCTCAGGGCCGATCCCGCCAATCCGGATGGCTGGCTGATGCTGATCCGCAGCCGGGTAACGCTCGGTCAGCCGGACAAGGCCAGTGCGGCGCTCAAGGCTGGGCTTGCTGCCAATCCCGCAGCAGCCGATCGGCTGAAGCGGGAAGCGGGACTATTGGGCGTAAAATAGCGCCTGCAGCAAACGGGACGAGCCGGTGGTTTGATGCGAAATTCCGGCTTGGGCATACTTGACAACCTGTAAGTTTTTCCGCCTTGGTTTGCCGCTCGTGAGGTGCAGTTCAGCCGCACCTCGCCTTGAATTTGCCGCAGAGTATTCTCTAGAAGAGCCCGCATCCAGGGAATAGACTGACAATGACCCACGTAATGAAGGGCGTCCGCATGCTGGAGGTCGCCCAGTTCACTTTTGTGCCGGCGGCCGGCGGCGTCCTGACTGACTGGGGCGCGGAAGTGATCAAGGTCGAACATCCCGTTCGCGGCGATGCGCAGCGCGGCCTGAAAGTATTGCAGCGCTGGCAGGTCAATCCGCAACGCGCCACCTTCATGCATCACCCCAACCGCGGCAAGAAGAGTATCGGAATCGACATCTCGACCGAGGAAGGCCTGCAGGTTCTCTATGAGATTGCGGCGACCTGCGATGTGTTCCTCACGAACTATCTGCCATCGGCCCGGCGCAAGCTGAAGATCGATCTGGAGCATATCCGCAAGATCAACCCCAACATCATCTACGTGCGCGGGTCCGCGTTCGGCGACCAAGGTCCTGATCGCGAGAAGGGAGGTTTCGATTCGAGCGCCTTCTGGTCGCGGGCCGGCTCCGCCATGCTCGTCACCCCCACGGAGCTCGACGGCCCGCTCGGCATGCCGGGGCCGGCCTATGGCGACACTATCGGCGGAATGTTCATAGCCGGCGGCATCGCCGCAGCGCTCTTCCACCGCGAAAAAACTGGTGAGGCGACGGAAGTCGACGTGTCGCTGCTCTCGTCGGGCGTCTGGGCAACAGGTCTGGCGACAGACATCGCGATGGAAATCGGCGAGGTACCCTTTGCCAGCCCGATGCCCGAGGTGGGCAAGTTCGTAGAGGGCAGCCAGAACCCGTTCATGGGGACCTATGTCACTCAGGACAATCGCCCCATCAACCTCTGCGTGTTGCAGCCCGGGCCTTATATGAAGGACACCTTCGAACACCTTGGTCTGGCGCATCTGCTCGAAGACGAGCGGTTTGCGACCGTCGAGGCATTGATGGCCAATGCCAAGGAGTGTGTTCCCTACATTATCGATGCGATCCGGGCTCAGCCGCTCAGCTACTGGAAGGAGCGCTTGAGTACTATGCGCGGGCAATGGGCGATCTACCAGAATTCGCTCGAAGTCGCGCAGGACCCGCAGGTGCTGGCCAATGGCATGATCTACGAGGTAGAATCGGCCGACGGCGGCCCGCCGATCAAGCTCGTCGCCAACCCCGTCCAGTTCAACCACGAGCATGTCCAGAACGTGCGTGGTCCGGAAGCCGGCGAACACACCGAGATGGTACTCATGGACCTCGGCATGGACTGGGACCGGATCGAGCAGCTGAAGAGCAGGAACGCGATCACCTGATCGGGCAGAGGGCGGGATCGCGGCGCCGCGCCGTGATCCCCTTTGGCTCGGCAGTTGCGGTAGATGGGCGGTATTGCGTTCGTGCCACTCCTGATGCTGCCGTCAGATCAGTCGTTCCGCGACGTACACCCCCACCGTCAGCAGCAGCCCCACCAGGAAGGACCGGTAGGCGTAGCCCAGCAGCCGATACTTCTTTCGGGCAAGGACGAGCCCGTTCTGGTGCATGTCCCGCAGCATGGCACGCCAGATGGCTTCGTCGCTGGTTAGCAGGGGCAGGATGCGCGCGGTAAATTCCTCTTCCGACAGCTTGGCGTAGACGCCGAAGAACAGCAGGTTGTCCGCATCGGCGACATCGCCCTCCGGCGCCGCAACCGAGGGCATCAGCGCGCAGATCGTGAACAGGGCCGAAACGAGGGCAGCGCCGCCGAGGACGAGCAGGGCATGCGGCACGGGCCCCTTGCTGGCCTGCCCAACGCTGAGGGTGAAGACCACGAAGGTGGCCCCCATGAGAATGGACGCCTTATGGTCGGCCATCTGGCTCAGCGTGAGGTTGGCCTGCACCGCGGTGCGGACCATGTGATAGGCATTCTGGGTGTAGGCCGGGGGCGCTGGCGCACCAGCGGCCCCGGCCACCTGATCGGTCACCGCGATCACACCACCCCGAAGGCGAGCATGGCGTCAGCGACCTTCTTGAACCCGCCGATGTTGGCGCCCTTCACGTAATCGATATAGCCGCCGCCCTGATCGCCATAGGTGACGCACGATTTGTGGATCCCGGCCATGATGTCCTTGAGCATCTGCTGGAGTTCTTCTTCCTTCCAGGCGCGCCGTTCGGAGTTCTGGCTCATCTCCAGTCCCGATACGGCAACGCCGCCGGCGTTGGCCGCCTTGCCCGGCGCATAAAGTATTTTAGCTGCACGGAAGACGTGCACGCCGGCAAGGTCGGTCGGCATGTTGGCGCCTTCGGAGACGGCGCGGCAGCCGTTGGCGACCAGCACCTTCGCATCCTCGCCCAGAAGTTCGTTCTGCGTGGCGCAGGGCAGAGCTACGTCGCACTTGACGCCCCACGGGGTCTTCCCCGCGTGGAATTCGGCCTTGGGGTAGGCGGCGACATAGTCTTCCATCCGGCCGCGGCGGTGGGTCTTGTGGGTCTTCACCCAGTCGATCTTCTCCTGCGTGAACCCATCGGGATCGTGAACGAAGCCGCCCGAATCCGAGAGGGTCAGCACCTTGCCGCCAAGCTGGACGATCTTTTCGGCCGCGTGCGTGGCCACGTTGCCGGAGCCGGAGATCACCGCGGTCTTTCCGGTCAGGTCCTCGCCCTTGGTCGCCAGCATGTTGGCGAGGAAGTAGACCGCCCCGTAGCCCGTGGCCTCGGGGCGGATCAGCGAGCCGCCGTATTCCAGGCCCTTGCCAGTGAGGACGCCGGTGAACTGGTTGGTGATGCGTTTGTACTGCCCGAACATATAGCCGATCTCGCGCCCGCCCACGCCGATGTCGCCCGCCGGAACATCGACGTCCGCTCCGATGTGGCGATAGAGCTCGGTCATGAACGACTGGCAGAAGCGCATGATCTCGCGCACGCTCTTGCCCTTGGGATTGAAGTTGGAGCCGCCCTTGCCGCCGCCCATGGGCAGGCCGGTCAGCGCGTTCTTGAAGGTCTGCTCGAAGGCGAGGAACTTGAGCACGCTCTCGGTGACCGAGGGATGGAAGCGGATCCCGCCCTTGTATGGCCCGATCGCATTGTTGTTCTGCACCCGCCAACCGCGCTGGACGCGGATGTTGCCGGCGTCATCTTCCCAGCACACGCGGAAGGAAACGATGCGGTCTGGCTCGGCGATGCGACGCAGGATCTGCTGCGAATGGTACTCTTCCTTGTCACCGATGAAGTCGAAGATATCTTCGGCCACCTCCTGCACCGCCTGGACGAATTCCGGCTGATGGGGATTGCGACGCTTGACGCCTTCCATGAAGCCGTTGAAATCAACGTGATCCGTCACTGCCATGGTTTTTCTCCCCTCGACCGGCAGGGGTTGCGGTAACTGCCGGTCACATTGCCATGACTGTGATGATATCGTTTCTGCCCAGCAAGTATAGCTGCCGATTTACAGTGCTGGTCTGAAATGAAGGGTTGGGCGCCCGCCAGGGCAGGCGCCCCGTAGCTTGCGGATCAGTGTGTCCAGCAACGAGTGACCCGGCGATGATGGTGCCAGCGGGTGACGCAGCGTCGGTGCTGACGATGCCAGCCGGTGTTGCCGTAGCCTTCGGTATGGCGGACGACCGTGCGCCGCACGACGGTGCGCTGGCCCTCGTCCGGCATGGTGCGACGAACCACGGTGCGGGAGCCGTCGGGCCGTTCCTCTGTGCGCGTCACTGTCGTCCCGCCCGGACCTTGCATGTTATTCGGGTGGTCCATCTGCGCAATGGCCGGTGTGCCGAGCGCCAGCGATAGCGCCATGGCGCCGAATGCGAAGAGCTTGTTCATCGTTCTTTGCCTTTCCACGTTCCTTGGCCGCAGGGTCGGAAGCGGACCGGCGCGGCAAGGGGAAAACGCAGATGGCGTCGAATTGGTGCCGGCATTGCAGAGAGTTAACGGCGCAGAGCGGCCGCACAGAGCTCAGGCTGCGGCCCTGAGCTCCAACCGGTCCCAGATCTCGACCAGGGCCTGGGTCAGCTCGGTCATCATCGCCTCGGTGTGGCTCGGCCCGGGGGTGAAGCGCAGGCGCTCGGTGCCGCGCGGCACGGTCGGGAAGTTGATCGGCTGGACGTAGACGCCGTATTCGGCGAGCAGGATGTCGCTGATCCGCTTGGCCTTGACCGGATCGCCGACCATCAGCGGGACGATGTGCGTGACCGACGGCATCACCGGCAGCCCGGCTTCGGCGAAGCTCGCCTTGAGGAAGGCGGCGGCGGCCTGCTGGCCCTCGCGCTCGGCGCTGCTCTGCTTGAGGTGGCGGACCGAGGCGAGCACACCGGCGACCAGCACCGGCGAGAGGCTGGTGGTGAAGATGAAGCCCGGCGCATAGGAGCGGATCACGTCGATGATCTTCTGGTCGGCCGCGATGTAGCCGCCCATCACGCCGAAGGCCTTGCCCAGCGTGCCCTCGATGATGGTGATGCGGTGCGCGGCCTCGTCGCGCTCGGAAATGCCGCCGCCGTGGGCGCCGTACATGCCGACGGCGTGGACCTCGTCGATGTAGGTGAGGGCATTGTACTTGTCGGCCAGGTCGCAGATCGCGTGGATCGGGGCGGTGTCGCCGTCCATCGAATAGACGCTCTCGAAGGCGATCAGCTTGGGCAGCTCGGGATCGGTCTCGGCCAGCAGCTGCTCGAGGTGCGCGACGTCGTTGTGGCGCCAGACCTTCTTTTCCGCGCCGGAATTGCGGATGCCGGCGATCATGCTCGCGTGGTTGAGCTCGTCCGAAAAGATCACGCAGCCCGGCAGGATCCTGGCCAGGGTGGAGAGCGTCGCGTCGTTCGAGACATAGCCCGAGGTGAACAGCAGCGCGCCGTCCTTGCCATGGAGATCGGCCAGCTCGGCCTCGAGCTCGATGTGGTAATGGGTGTTGCCGCCGATATTGCGCGTCCCGCCCGAGCCCGCGCCGACATTGTGCAGCGCCTCTTCCATCGCCTCGATCACCTTGGGGTGCTGGCCCATGGCGAGATAGTCGTTCGAGCACCACACGGTGATCGGCTTGGGGCCATTGTGCCCGGCAAAGCAGCGCGCGTTGGGGTACTGGCCCTTGTTGCGCAGGATGTCGATGAACACCCGGTAGCGGCCTTCGGAATGGAGCCGCTCGATCGCCTGGTCGAAAATGTGCTCGTAGTTCACTTAGTCGTCCTCAGGCGCGTCTGCGCGAAACAGCCATTTCGGCCGGGTCTGCCCGGCGGCGTCCTGACTGCGGGCCAATATAGTAACC